>NZ_LOQG01000001.1 GCF_001517835.1 Caviibacter abscessus | reverse complement strand
CAAAGAGTAATAATTGCAATTGCACTTTCATGTAAACCTGACATATTAATTTGTGATGAACCTACAACAGCACTTGACGTTACAATACAAGCACAAATACTTGATTTAATAAGACAATTAAAAGATGAAATAAAAGCAGGAATAATATTAATAACACATGATTTAGGTGTAGTAAAACATATGTGTGATGAAATATATATAATGTATAAAGGAAGATTTGTAGAAAAAGGATTAAAAAATGATATATATGGTAATGCAACACATATATATACAAAAAGATTAATCGCTGCAATTCCAGATGTAGATCCTACAGTTAGAGAAAAAAATATGATAAATAGAATTAATATTGAAAATGAATATGTTGAAAAAGAAAAAGAATATTATGATAATAACGGAAGAGTATTAGACTTAAAACCTCTTTATAAAGATTCAACTCACTTTGTTGCATTGAAAGATGAGGTGAAGTAGTATGTGGAAAACAATACTTAGAAGAATTTTAGTTATGATACCTCAAATTATTATATTAAGTATTTTAGTATTTATATTAGCTAAGTTTATGCCAGGAGATCCATTTTCAGGAATGTTAGATCCTAATTTATCTCCTGAAACAATAGAAAGTTTAAGAAGAAAACTTGGTCTTTATGATCCTTGGTATATACAATATATTAGATGGATAAAAAACTTGTTCCATGGAGATTTTGGAATGAGTTATACATATAAGCTTAAGGTAATAACTTTAATAGGACAAAGAGGATATAATACATTTATATTGTCATTATTTAGTGTTTTATTATCTTATTCAATTTCAATTCCTTTAGGCATATTAGCAGGAAGATATAATGATTCAAAATTTGATAAAGCAGTAATATTATATAATTATATAAGTTATGCAATACCAACATTTGTATTATCAATATTAATGCTATGGTTATTTGGATATCAATTAAATTTATTCCCTACATCAGGTTCAGTTGACTTAAACGTGGAGCCTGGAACAATAGCATATTATTTTAATAGATTATATCATATAGCATTACCTTCTATAACGTATGCACTACTTAGTACGGTTGGAACAATACAATATTTAAGAAATGAAGTAATAGATGCTAAGGAACAAGATTATGTAAAAACTGCAAGAAGTAAGGGAGTTCCTGAAAATGTAGTTTATACAAAACATATATTTAGAAATTCTTTATTACCTATAGCAGCTTTCTTAGGTTATACAATAACAGGATTATTAGGTGGTTCTGTATTTATTGAAACAATATTTGGCTATCCAGGTATGGGACAGTTGTTTATAAGCTCAATAAGTTCAAGAGATTATAGTGTTATAACAATATTAGTATTGCTTTATGGAATACTTACATTAATAGGTAGTTTATTATCAGATATAATATTAAGTGTGGTAGACCCTAGAATAAGAATAGAGTAGGAGGAATTTTATGAATAACAATGAAGAAAAAAAACAAGAAATAAGTAATGAAATTCCTACAGGCTTTAATGTTATTAAAAGGGAATTTCAAAAAGATAAGGTTGCTTTGTTTTCTTTAGCACTTTTAGTTGCACTGATATTAATTATATTTATAACAGCAGCATTACTTGATAAAGAAGCAGTAACAAAAGTTGAAATATTAGATTCTTATGCAAGACCTGGTGAAGGATTTTTACTTGGTGCTGACTCAGGAGGGCGTCCTATATTTGGCCAATTAATAATAGGAGCAAGGAATTCAATTTTAATAGGATTTAGTGTTACATGTATAGCACAATTTATTGGTATTTCAATAGGATTAGTTGCTGGATATTATGGTGGAAAAATAGACAGTTACATAATGCGTATAATTGATTTTATAATGATATTACCTATAACAATGGTTATTATTGTATTTATAACAATAGTACCTAAATATACGGTCCCTAAATTTATATTCATTCTATCAGCATTTGCTTGGGTTGGATCTGCAAGACTTGTAAGATCAAAAGCATTATCAGAATCAAGAAGAGACTATATACAAGCATCAAAAACATTAGGAACAAGAGATTTTGTAATAATAGTTAAAGAATTATTACCTAATATAAGTTCGATAATACTTGTTAATTTAACATTAACTTTTGCCGGGAATATAGGAATTGAAACAGGGCTTACATATCTTGGATATGGATTACCGCTATCAACTCCTTCACTTGGGACACTAATAAGTTATGCATCAAAACCTGAAGTAATATCATCAAAACCTTGGGTTTGGATTCCAGCGTCAATACTTATATTAATATTAATGTTATGCATTAATTATGTAGGACAGGCATTAAAAAGAGCTACAAATGTTAAACAAAGATTAGGATAATATATTTGGTTAAATAGGAGGAATTTAAAAAATGAGAAAATTTTTATTAAAAAGCATGGCAAGTTTAATGCTAATATCGCTAGTTTCTTGTGGTTTAGGTCAAAAAAAATCGCAACAAACAACAAAAGTAGATACATCTGCTTTTGCAGAAAATTGGGTTTCTGATGAAGCAGGAATTGAAGGTGGAGTAATGAAAACAGCATTGGTTTCACAATCGCCATTTAAAGGTATATTTTTACCTATATTATCTAATGATAGTTTAGATAGCGTAATATATCAAAATATATATGAACAAGTGTTATTAACAGACGGTAATTTTGATGTTGTAGAAGGTGGACCTGGATCTCTTAGTGTTGATGTTGATAATAAAGTATTAACTGTAAAAATAAAAGAAGGAATGAAATGGTCAGATGGACACCCTTTAACAATAGATGATTATATTTATACATACGAATTAGTGGCACATCCGGATTATACAGGTTTAAGATATGATAAAAGCTATAGACTAGTTGAAGGTATTGAGGAATACCATGCAGGTAAGACAAAAACTATAAGTGGACTTGAAAAAGTAAGTGATACTGAAGTTAGAATTCATGTTAAAGAAATTGCACCAACTGTATTAAATGGTGTTGGAGGATTAACTGGTTATTTCACACCAAGACATTATTTACAAGATGTACCTGTTAAAGATTTAGAAAGCTCAGATAAAGTTAGATTACATCCTTTATCATATGGTAGATATATTTTGAAAAAAATAGTTCCTGGAGAAAGTGTTGAATTAGTACCAAATCCATATTATTATGAAAAAAAATATATACCAAAAGTTGAAAAGTTAATAATGAAAGTTATACCTGAATCTTCAGTGATATCATCAATGAAAAAAGGAGAATTTGATTTTTATTCAGGTGTTCCAGCAAATCTATATACAGAATATAAAGATTTAAGTAATATAGCAATAACGGGAACAACAGATTTAGCATATACATATTTAGGATTTAATTTAGGTTATTGGGATGCAAAAAAAGGTGAAAATATAACTGATACAAATGCAAAATTATATGATATAAATTTAAGAAAAGCGATGGCTTATGCTATGAATGTTGAAGCTGTAACAAAAAAATTCAGTAATGGTCTTTCAGAAAGAGGAAACTCACCAATACCACCTGCATTTAAAAAATATCATACAGATGAAGTTAGATTTACATATAATCCTGAAAAAGCTAAAGAAATATTAGATAAAGCAGGATATAAAGATATAAATGGTGATGGTATAAGAGAAGATAAAAATGGTAAACCATTAGAAATAAATGTTGCATTCATGGCAGGTGGAGATACAGCAGAACCAGTTTCAAAGCAGTATTTACAAAACTGGGAAGAAATAGGACTTAAAGTTAATTTAGCAACAGGAAGATTAATTGAATTTAATAGTTTTTATGACAAAGTTATAGAAAATAATAAAGAGATAGATGCTTGGATTGGTGGATGGAGAGTAGGAACAGCACTTGATTTAACAGGAGTTTATGCAAAAAATTCTAAACTTAATTTAGCTCGTATTGCGTCTGATAAAAATGAAGAATTAATTAATAAAACACAAAGTGTTGAAGGTGTAAAAAATCCTCAATTTAGAATTGATGCGGTTAGAGAATGGGAAAAGAATTATATGGAAAATGAATTAGGATTTATTCCATTAACGTTCGGATATAGAGTATCTCCTGTAAATAAGAGAGTTAAATACTCTTCATCAGTAGCAGATAATTCTAAATTACATAAACTTATAGATCAATTAACATCAAAAGAAGCATATATAGCAAAATAAATATATTAAGGGGGACTTTAAGTTCCCTTTTTTTTACTTGACATAAGCAAAAAAAGTATGTATAATCTTTTTTGTGATGGCAGTATGGTCGAGGGGTTTAGGCAGAGGTCTGCAAAACCTTTTACATCAGTTCGAGTCTGATTACTGCCTCCATTTTTTTTTATTTAATTTTGTTTTAATTTACGAAAAAATATGGTAGTATATTAATAAAAATAGTAAGGAGGAACATTTATGTCTACAATGCAAAGTCTAGATAGAGCGTTAAGTATTTTGGAAGTTTTATCTGAGGAAGAAGAAATAGGTCTTACATTAATCAGTAATCTTGTTAAACTTAATAAAACTACAACCTATAGAATAATAAATGCTTTAAAAGATAATGGATATGTTAAACAAGGAAAAAATAAAAAATATTCATTAACTTTTAAAATGTTTAGATTAGGAAATAGAACAGTCCAAAAATTTGATTTTATGAGTGAGGCAAAAAGATTTTTAATTAAACTTGCAAGTGAAGTAGAGCAAGTTATACATCTTGTTATACAAGATGGAGCACAAATACTTTATGTAGATAAATATACTCCTTCAAAAAAAACTGCTGTAATGAAAAATTCAGTAGTAGGTAAAAGAGCACCTATGTATTGTACAGCAGCAGGTAAAGCTATACTTGCATTTCAACCAGAAGATAAAATAAAAAAAGTATGGGACGAAAGTGAGATAGTAAAATATACATCAAGAACTATAATAAGTTATGATACATTTTTGCAAGATTTAAAGAGAATAAGAAAAAATGGGTATTCTACTGAATTTGAAGAATATCAATTGGGAGTATATTGTATAGGAACTCCTTTTTATAACCTACATGGAGATATAGTAGGAGCAATAAGTATCTCTGTCCCATTAAATGATGGTCAAACTAAGACATATTACGTAGATAAATTAATGAAATACGGTCAAAAAATATCAACTATCATTGAGGGGTGATTTTTCATGGGACGAAAAGAAGCATATGAACTGTTAATGCAAAAATGTAAAAATAATAATCATTTAAATTTAAAAAAAATTGAAGATGCATATATACTTGCATCTGAAGCACATAGCGGACAATATAGAAAAAGTGGAGAAGAATATATTATTCACCCAATAGAAGTTTCTCAAATATTGGTAGATTTAAAAATGGATACTGACACTATTGTGGCAGGTCTTTTACATGATGTTGTTGAAGATACTCTTATTACACTTGCTGATATTGAATACGTTTTTGGACAAGATGTAGCTCATCTAGTAGATGGAGTTACAAAACTTAGGAATTTACCTAAAAAGCAAGGAAAACAAATTGAAAATATCAGAAAAATGGTAGTTGCAATGTCACGTGACATTAGAGTGGTGATTATAAAGCTTGCAGATAGACTACATAATATGAGAACATTAAAATACCAAAGCTATGAAAAACAAATAGAAAAATCAAAAGAATGTTTAGATATATTTGCCCCTATAGCTCATAGAATAGGTATGTCAAAAATTAAAAGTGAGCTTGAAGATATAAGTTTTAGTTATCTTAATCCCGAAGCATATCAAGAAATGAAAGTGCTTGTAAATGAAAAAAAAGAAGAAAGAGAAAAATTTACAAATAAAGTAATAGATATACTAAGCAAAGAACTAGAAAAATATAAAATTAAAGGAACTGTAACAGGTAGACCAAAACATTTATATAGTATTTATAGAAAAATAAATGAAAAAAATAAAAAATTTGCTGATTTAATGGATTTGACAGCAATAAGAGTAATTGTAAAAAAAGAAGAAGAGTGCTATATGGTACTTGGAGTTGTACATAGTATTTTTGTGCCAGTTTCAGGTAGATTCAAAGACTATATAGCAGTGCCTAAATCAAATGGTTATCAATCAATACATACAACAGTAGAATTTGATAATTCACAAAAAGTTGAAATTCAAATTAGAACTAAACAAATGCATGAGGTTGCAGAAGAAGGAGTTGCAGCACACTGGAAATACAAGGAAAAAAAAGGCAAAGATAAAAACGAAAAATATTATCAAGTAGTTAAAAAGATAATAGATACAAGTTTAGATAAAGATAGTGGAGGTACGTTTGTACAATCTGTAACTGATGAATTATTAAATGAAACTATATTTGTATTTACTCCAAAAGGAGATGTTATAGAACTTTCAAACAATTCAACCGCACTTGACTTTGCATTTCAGGTACATACACAAATTGGATACAGAACTATCGGTGCAAAAGTTAATGATAAGATAGTTCCTTTAGACAGCATACTTGAAAATGGAGATAAAGTAGAAATTTTAACTTCAAAAGCAACAAAAGGTCCTGGTAAAGATTGGATAAATATGGTAAATAACCATAGTTCAAGACTTAAAATTAGAAAATGGTTTAAAGATAAAGAATTTGAGGAAAAATCAAAACAAGGTGAAGAGTTACTAGAACAGGAATTTCAAAAAATAGGTCTTAAATTTAAAGAACTTGAAGATGATGAAAGAGTATATTTGTATATGAAAAAATATAATTTATCAAATATACAAAGTCTTTATTACAAATTTGCTGTTGGAGATTTAAAATTAGAAACTTTTATTCAAAAATTTAAACAACTTATTTCCCAAACAGAAAGTGAATTAATAGAAGAAGAACAAAATAAAGCATCAAGATTTGCTAATAAGCATAATAATGCAAATAAATCTGGAATAAAAATTACAGGAGCAGATAACACATTATTTCACTTTGCAAAATGTTGTGATCCACTTCCAGGTGATAATATAAAAGGGTATGTAACAAGAGGACGTGGAATAGTAATTCATATAGGAACTTGTCAAAATATTAAAGAGCTGATATTAAAAGAACCTGACAGAGAGGTTGAAGTTTATTGGGACGAAGCTTTAATTAAAGATAATTCTTGTAAATATGAATATTCATTTACAATAAAAGCTATAGATAGAGAAGGTCTTTTATTTGATGTTATCAGGATTTTAAATGAACATAAAATGGAACTTTTAAGTGTAAACAGTATGAATAAAAAAGAACATGGACATTACTACGTAATGGTTAATTTAAGAATAATGATAAAAAATAAAGAAGATTTTGAAAGACTTAGAAAAAATTTATTTTCAATGAAAGATATAGTAGATATAATATAAGGAAAGGAGATGTATGATAAGTTATATATCATACAAGTAATCAGTTGAAACCAATTACATATGAATTAGAACATAAAGACGGTAATGCTAGGGTTGGAACAATAAAAACACCACATGGTATTATACATACACCAGTTTTTATGCCAGTTGGAACACAGGCAACTGTAAAAACTATGACTAATGAAGAGTTGGAAACAGTTGGAAGTGAAATAATCTTAGGTAATACTTATCACTTACATTTAAGACCTTCTGATGAATTAATATCATCTTTTGGCGGGCTTCATAAATTTATGAACTGGAAAAAACCAATACTTACGGATAGTGGTGGATTTCAGATTTTCAGTTTGGCACCTATTAGAAAAATAAAGGAAGAAGGTGCATATTTTAGCTCACATATAGATGGTTCAAAAAGATTTATAAGCCCTGAAAAATCAATAGAGATACAAAATAATCTTGGAAGTGACATAATGATGGTATTAGATGAATGCCCTCCTGGTATGTCAACAAGAGAGTATTTAAAACCGTCAATAGATAGAACAGTTAGATGGGCTAAAAGATGTATAGATGCAAATAAAAATCCTGATAAACAGGGTCTTTTTGCAATAGTTCAAGGTGGAATATATAAAGATTTAAGAGATTATTGCTTAGATGAATTACTAAAATATGAAGAAGATTTTTCAGGATTTGCAATAGGTGGACTTGCTGTTGGAGAGCCAACAGATAAAATGTATGAAATATTAGAGTATATAACACCTAAACTTCCGGAAAATAAACCAAGATATTTAATGGGCGTTGGAGAACCACTAGATATGTTAGAAGCGGTAGAACATGGAGTTGACATGATGGATTGTGTTCATCCATCAAGAATAGGAAGGCATGGAACTGTTTTTACAAAATATGGTAGATTAGTTATTAAAAATGCTAAATATGCAAAAGATCCGAGACCACTTGATATTAGTGACAATTATGTGTGTAAAAATTATACTAGAGCATATATTAGACATTTATTTAAAGCAGATGAAATTTTAGGTCAAAGACTTGCGACTTATCATAATATATGGTTTTTACTTAATTTAATGAAAGAAGCAAGACAAGCAATACTTGAAAACAGATTTAAAAGCTTTAAAGAAGAATTTATTAAAAATTATACTATGGGAGAAAAAAGTGATTGGATAAAACCAATTGAAATAGAAAGGGAAAATATATGATAGACAACAAGTTATTTGAAAAGTTTGAAAAAAGATACGAATCTGAAATAAAAAATAAAGTCATTGAAAATGCTATAGCAAATGTAGGTATAAATGAATCAAGTATAAGACAAGATACACTTAGAAAACATACATTTGTCTTTTCAGATGAAACAAAAAGAGGAGAAATAACAAATCAAAAAAGAAGCGGAAGATGTTGGATGTTTTCTGCATTAAATGTTGCAAGAGTAAAAACAATGGAAAAATTAAATCTTGAAACTTTTGAATATTCACAATGTTATTTACAATTTTTTGATAAAATTGAAAAGGCTAATAGCTTTTTAGATTATATAATTGAAACAAAAGATAAGCCATTAAATGATAGATTAGTTCAACATATATATTTTACTTGTGCTGAAGATGGAGGATATTGGAATTTCTTTGCAGGTCTTGCTAAAAAATATGGATTAGTACCTAAAAAATGTATGCCTGAAACACATCATTCATCAAATACAACTATTTTAAATGAAGTTATTGATTTAAGATTAAAAAAAGCTGCAATGTTAATAAGAAAAGCAAGTTCAAATGAAGAAATAGAAAAAATAAAAGAAGATGTACTTTACTCAGTATATAATATATGTGTTAAAGCTTTAGGAAATCCTCCTAAAACAGTTGAATGGGAATATAGAGATAAAGATAAGAAATTTAATAAAATAAGTGGAATAACACCTCTTGAATTTATGAAACAATACGCTCCCGAAGATATGCTTGATATGGTTGAGATTGTAGCAGATCCAAGACAATCAAATGAAAAAGGAAGACTTTATGAATTACCATATACAGCTTCTGTTAAAGAATATGGATCTTCAAGATTTTTAAATGTAAGTTTAGATGAACTAAAAAAAGATATAATAGCATCAATAAAAGATGGTGTACCTGTATGGTTTGCATGTGATGTAAGTAGATTTAGTGACAGAGAATTAGGTATTATGGATTCTGATTTATTTGATTATGATAATACATTAACAGAATTAGGACAGTTTACTAAAGAAGAAAGACTTAACAACAATGCTTCATTTTTAACACACGCTATGGCTATAACAGGTGTTGATCTTGATGAAAATGGAAAACCTGTTATGTGGCAAGTTGAAAATAGCTGGGGAGAAGATAACGGAGAAAAAGGAATGTTTTCTATGTCAGATAAGTGGTTTGATGAACATACTTATTCAGCAGTAGTTGATACAAAATATATTTCAGCTGAATTTGCAAAAGGTCTAAATGAAGAAGTAATTATGTTAGATTATTTTGATCCACTTGGATAGATAATAGAAGAAGTTTTAGAAATGGAGATTGTTTATGATTTTTAAATATAGAAAGGGAAATCCTATTCCAACTGAAAGTACAGTTTTAGATGTGAATATCAGTGAAAATATAGAATTTCTAAACAAAAAATTGATAAATAATGAAATATTTATAAACATTGACGAAAGCACTTATGTGTACGGACTTGGTGGGAGTAATAGAGGAATAAATAAAAAAGGATATATATACACATCTTACTGTAATGATGATCCTGTACATACTGAAGATAAGACTTCTTTATATGCAGCACATAACTTTTTTGTTTTGAAAAATGATAAAGAAATATATGGTTTGTTTATAGATAGCCCTGCCAAAATAACTTATGATATAGGTTTTTCAGATATAAATGAATTTAAAATAAGTATAGAAACTGATTCATATGATATTTACTATATTACAGGAAGCAGTATACTTGATATTGTAAAAGAATATAGAAAACTTGTTGGAAAAAGTTATTTAGCTCCTAAATGGGCATTTGGATATGGTCAAAGTAGATGGGGATATATGAATGAAAGCGATATTGAAAATGTACTAAAAGGTCACAATGAAAACGATATTCCGCTAGATATGATATACCTTGATATTGATTATATGGAAGATTTTAAGGATTTTACGGTAAATGAAGAAAGATTTCCTAATTTTAGTAAGTTTGTATCAAAAATGAAGGAGCAATCAATACATTTAATTCCTATTATTGATGCAGGTGTTAAAATTGAAAAAGGTTATGATTTATATGAACAAGGAGTAGAAAATAATTACTTTTGCTTTGATAAAGAAAATAAACCATTTATTGCAGCTGTTTGGCCTGGTCAAGTTCATTTTCCTGACTTTTTAAATAAAGAGGCAAGAGCGTGGTTTGGTAATAAATATAAATGTCTAATTGATAAAGGTATAGATGGTTTTTGGAATGATATGAATGAGCCTGCTATATTTTATTCTAAAGCAGGAATAAATGATATGTTTAAAACCATAGATAAATATAGACATAAAGAGAATATAGGTATATATGAATTATGGGAAATGAAAGACAGTTTTATGAATATGAATAATTCAGATAAAGATTACTCTTCATTTTATCATAATTATAACGGACAAATAGTAAATCATAAAGATGTTCATAATTTATACGGATATAATATGACAAAATCTGCCGGAGAACAAATTAGTTTGATATCACCTAATGAAAGAATTTTACTTTTCTCTCGTTCTTCATTTATAGGTATGCATAGATATGGAGGTATATGGACAGGAGATAATAGTTCATGGTGGTCACATATATTATTATCATTACAAATGATGCCTGGATTTAATATGTCAGGATTTATGTACATAGGTTCTGATATAGGTGGATTTTCATCAAACGTTAGTGAAGATTTAATGATGAGATGGTTACAACTTGCAATATTTACACCACTTATGAGAAATCATTCGGCAATAGGAACAAAGGAACAAGAATTATATAGATTTAAAAATATAGAAAAAATGAAAAATATAGTAGAATTAAGATATAGACTTTTACCATATTTATATAGTGAGTATATGAAAGCAATTTTAAATGATGACATGTACTTTAAGCCTTTATCTTTTGTATATCCTGATGATGAAATGGCTTACAATATTGAAGACCAGCTTATTATAGGTGATGAAATAATGATAGCTCCTGTTTATAAAGCGAATGGTAACGGTAGATTTGTATATATACCTGAAAGAATGAAAGCAATTAAATTTGTTTCATCAAGTGAATATGAAGAAAAAATTTATGAAAAAGGAAATTATTTTATAGAATTAAAATTACATGAATTTGTTATATTTATAAAAGAAAATAGAGCAATTCCTTTTTCTAATATAGCTAAAAGAGTTGAAAATATAAACTTTGAAAATTTTGAATTTTTAAGTTTTGGAAAAGCAACATATGATTATTATTTTGATAATGGTCTAACAAGGGAAATTAAAGAAGAAAATATAATAAAATATGAAATATAGCAGCCATTTGGTTGCTATTTTATTTTATGGTATAAGTAAAAAAAATATGATATAATTATGTTATCTTAAAAAAGAGGTGTAGAAATGAAAAAATATCGTATATCACAGTTTATATCACAAGAACAAATTGAAAAAAAAGTAGAAGAATTAGCTAAAAAAATTAAAGAAGATTATAAAGATGAAGAAGTTTTATTAGTAGGATTATTAAAAGGTTCTACAATATTTTTAGCAGATTTAATAAGAAAATTAGATCTTAATTCAAATCTTGATTTTATTGTTGCATCAAGTTATGGTCTTGATATGGATAGTTCAAGAGATGTAAGAATATTAAAAGACTTGGATACAGATATAAAAAATAAAAATGTACTGATAGTTGAAGATATAATTGACACAGGATATACGTTGAGTAAAGTTACAGAAACTTTAAAAATTAGAAATCCAAAAAGTATTAAAATTTGCACTTTACTTGATAAACCATCAAGAAGAGAAATAGATATTAAAGTAGATTACATAGGTTTTCAAATAGAAGATAAATTTGTAGTTGGTTATGGTATTGATTATGCAGAAAAACATAGAGGTTTACCATATGTTGGATATGTTGAAATGGAAGGATGATTTAATTTGAAAAAAGATACTTATGTTGTTTTAGGAACTCAGTGGGGAGATGAAGGAAAAGGAAAAATAATTGATGTTTTAGCTCCAAATGCAGATTATGTTGTTAGATTTCAAGGTGGAAA
Organism: Caviibacter abscessus; assembly: GCF_001517835.1. Lineage (NCBI taxonomy): Bacteria > Fusobacteriati > Fusobacteriota > Fusobacteriia > Fusobacteriales > Leptotrichiaceae > Caviibacter > Caviibacter abscessus. Next base: position 262,977 of record NZ_LOQG01000001.1, on the reverse strand, counting down.
TAATGCGGGTCATACAGTAGTTGTAGGAGATAAGAAATTTATACTTCATTTATTACCTTCGGGGGTAGTTAATTCAAAAGGTAAGTGTATTATAGGTGCAGGTGTAGTTGTGGACATTGAAGTTTTATTAAATGAAATATCTGCATTAGAAGAAAGAGATTTAAAACTTGATAATTTATTTATAGATGAAAGAGCACACATAATAATGCCTTATCATATTTCAATAGACAAAGCTAAAGAAGAAGCATTGGGAGAAAATAAGATAGGTACGACTAATAGAGGTATAGGTCCTGCTTATAACGATAAAATTTCAAGAAACGGTATAAGAATGGGAGATTTATTAGAATTATCAAGATTTAGAGATAAGCTTGAATGGAATATAAATGAAAAAAACGATATTTTGAAAAAATATGGAAAAGAAACATTTGATATCGAAGAAGTTTATACTAAATTTGTTTATTTAGCAGATAAAATAAAACATAGGATAATAGATGGTGTAGTTGAAATTAATGAAGCTATATCAAGTGGTAAAAAAGTTCTTTTTGAAGGAGCTCAGGCACTAATGCTTGATATTGATTATGGAACATATCCTTATGTTACATCATCGTCACCAACAGCAGGTGGAGTTTGTGTTGGAGCAGGAATAGCACCTTCAAAAATTAATAGAATATTAGGTGTTATTAAAGCATATACAACAAGAGTTGGAGAAGGACCTTTTCCTACAGAACAAGATAATGAAATAGGAGAAAATTTAAGAAAAGTAGGGTATGAATACGGAGCAACGACAGGAAGACCAAGAAGATGTGGGTGGCTTGATTTAGTTGTAGGTAAATATGCAGTGTTAATAGATGGATTAACAGATATAGTTCTTACTAAACTTGATGTTTTAACAGGATATGAAAAAATAAAAGTTGCAGTTGCATATGAAATAGATGGTGTTGAATATACAACATATCCTAGTATGCTTAGAAAATCTAAAAAAGTTAATGTAATATATAAAGAATTAGACGGTTGGAAAGAAGATATTACAAAAATAAAAAAATATGAAGATTTACCTAAAAATTGTAAAAAATATGTTGAGTTTATTGAAAATTACTTAAATTGTAAAATTACAATGATATCAGTAGGGCCTGATAGAAATCAAAATATATACAGAGGAGAATTTTAATGTACGATACATACCAAAATCCTTTAAATGATAGATATGCAAGTAATCAAATGAAGTATATATTTTCTCCTGATAATAAATTTAAAACTTGGAGAAAATTGTGGTATATATTAGCAAAATCTCAAAAAGAATTAGGTATAGATGTAATAACTGATGAAATGTTAATTGAGATGGAAAATAATATAGAAAATATTGACTACAATTTAGCAAATCAGTATGAAAAAAAATTAAAACATGATGTAATGGCACATATTCACGCTTATTCAGATTGTTTAAAAGATGCAAAAAAAATAATTCATTTGGGTGCAACATCTGCATATGTTGGAGATAATACAGATGTATTACAAACTAAAGAAGCACTTATACTTGTAAAAAAAAGGCTATTAGAACTAATAAGAACTTTAAGAAATTTTATAGATAAATATAAAGCAGTTGTATGTTTAGGATATACACATTTTCAATCAGCACAACCTACAACTGTAGGTAAAAGAGCAACACTATGGCTAAATTCATTTATTTCAGATTTGGAACAACTAGATTTTACGATTAATAATTTAAAATTTAGAGGAGTTAAAGGAACTACAGGAACTGGTGCGAGTTTTAAGGAACTGTTTTCAGATGACTATTCAAAAATGAAAGCTTTGGACGAAAAAGTAACCAAATATGCAAATATGGATAAAAAACAAATTGTTAGTGGTCAAACTTATGATAGAAAACAGGATTCAAGAGTTTTAGAAATGTTATCGCAAATAGCACAATCATCATTAAAACTTACGAATGATTTTAGATTGTTACAACATTTAAAAGAAATGGAAGAGCCCTTTTCAAAAGATCAAATTGGATCTTCTGCAATGGCTTATAAGAGAAATCCAATTAAATGTGAAAGAGTTTCGTCGCTTGCTAAATTTGTAATTTCAAATAGTCAAAATGGTGCATGGGTTGCAGGAACTCAGTGGTTTGAAAGAACTTTAGATGATTCTGCAAATAAAAGACTTTCTATACCACAATCATTTCTTGCAATAGATAGTATACTTATACTACTAATAAATATTATGAAAGATTGTGTTGTTTATGAAAATATGATAAGAAAAAACTTATTAAATGAACTTCCATATATGGCAACAGAAAATATATTAATGGAAGCAGTAAAAAAAGGACAAGATAGACAAGAAATTCATGAAGTTATAAGGCAGCTTTCTATGAAGGCAACTAAAGAAATAAAATTAGAGGGAAAAGCTAATAAACTTATCGAGTATATATTAGAAGATAAAAGAATTAATATGACAAAAGAAGATATTAGTGATATTTTAAACCCTGAACATTACTGTGGATTTGCAATTGAGCAGTGCAGTGACTTTTTAAATTATGTTGATGAAATATTAAAGCAAAATAAGGAATATACAATATCTGATGAGGAAGTTTTGATATGAATAAAGTAGTAATAGTAGGAGCATTAAGATCTGCTATCGGTGTTTACAAAAAAACATTTAATGACATTGATTTAATTGATATGTCATCTATTGTTTTAAAAGATTTACTACAAAAATCTAAAATATCATATGATATGATAGATGAGGTAATAATGGGAAATGTTTTGCAATCAAATAGGGGTCAAAATATTGCAAGACAAATAGCAATAAAAACCGGATTATCACAAAAAACGAGTGCGTATACTGTAAATATGGTTTGTGGCTCAGGGATGAAAGCAATAACTTTAGGTGCAAATTCTATTATATCCGGAGAAAATGAAATCGTAGTTGTTGGGGGCTGTGAACATATGAGTTCAACACCAATTGAAACAATATTAAAAGATGGATTAACTGATGCGTTTTCTAATGTCCATATGGGTATTACAGCTGAAAATATAGTAAAAAAATATAATTTTAGTAGAAAACAATTAGATGAATTTTCTCTTAAAAGTCAGTTAAAGGCAGAGAAAGCAACGATTATAGGTAAATTTAATGAAGAAATAGTGCCGATAAATAATGTATCAAAAGATGAGTTTATAAGATATGGACAGACATTAGATAAATTGAGTAGTCTAAAACCTGCATTTACTGAAAACGGAATAGTTACAGCAGGTAATAGTACAGGTATAAATGATGGAGCTGCTATGCTTTTATTAATGTCTGAAAAAAAAGCAAAAGAATTAAATCTTGAGATATTAGCATATATAAATTCATATGCAAATTGTGGATTAGATCCTAATTATATGGGACTTGGACCTATATATTCAACAAGAAAATTACTTGAAAAAAATAATATTAATATTGAAAGTATAGATATATTTGAAATAAATGAAGCTTTTGCGGCACAATCGTTAGCAGTTATAAAAGAATTAAATATAGATGAAAATAAAGTAAACGTTAATGGTGGTGCAATAGCACTAGGACATCCTATAGGTGCAAGTGGTGCAAGAATAGTTGTAAGCTTAGTACATGAAATGATAAGAGAAGAGCATAAAAGAGGAATTGCAAGTCTTTGCATAGGTGGAGGACAAGGCATCTCAATATTACTTACTAGAGGAGAGCTTAAATGAAAATTGGTATAGATAGAATAGGTGCATATATACCCAGCTTATATCTTGATATTGCTGATTTAGCTGAAAGTAGAGGCATTGATAAAAATAAATTTTTAATAGGTTTAGGACAAGAAAAAATGGCAATAGCACCAGTAACTCAAGATATAGTTACTTTAGGAGCTATGGCAAGTTTACAAATTTTAGATGATGATACAAAAGAAAAAATAGATATGATTATAGTTGGAACAGAAACAGGTCTTGATCATTCTAAATCAAGTGCAGTACAAATAAAAGAAATTCTAGGAATAAATGACTATTGTAGATGTTTTGAAATAAAACAAGCTTGTTATGGGGCAACGGCAGGACTACAACTTGCATATGATCATATATTAAGAAATCCTGAAAGTAAAGTTTTAATAGTAGCTAGTGATATTGCTAAATATGGTGTTAAGTCATCAGGTGAATCAACACAAGGTGCAGGAGCAGTTGCTATGTTAATAAGCAGTAGTCCTAGAATATTAGATATTGAAACTGACGGAGTATATTATACAAAAGATATAGATGATTTTTTTAGACCTAATAATGAATGTTATCCGGTAGTAAACGGGGCTTTATCGAAAGATGTATATCTTGATTTTTTATGTAAAGTATATGAAAGATACAGCAAAAAATATGATAAAAATATAGATGACTTTTCAGCAATATGTTTTCATATACCATATCCAAAATTGGGATATAAAGGTCTTAAATTAATAGCACCAGAGAATAAAAAACTTGATGATGAGTTTCATAATTCTATAATATATAACAAAAAAGTTGGAAATATTTACACTGGTTCAATGTTTCTTAACTTTTTATCGCTTATTGAAAATTCAAAAACTTTAAAGCCAAATGATAGAATAGGATTTTATAGCTACGGTTCAGGAGCAGTTGCTGAATTTTTTTCAGGAACTTTAGTTGAAGGTTATGAGAAAGTATTAAATAAAAATTATCATCAAAATTTACTTAATAATAGAAGAAAAATAACTATTGAAGAATATGAAAATATCTTTTTTGAAAAAGTTGAAAATGGTATTTTATATGAAAATAAATATAATGATAATATTTGGTTTAAGGGTGTTTTTGATAATGTTAGAAAGTATGGTAAAAAATAATGTGTGATTTCAAAGGATTTTATAAAAAAACCAGAGAGCAAAGATTAGACATTTTAAAAAGCAATAATATAATAGACGAAAATGCGTATAACTATCTATTAGAAAGTAAAATATTAAGTAATGAAATAGCATCAAAAATGGTAGAAAATCAACTTTCAGTTTATGGACTGCCATTTTCTGTTGCAACAAATTTTATAATAAACAATACATCATATATTATACCTATGGTAGTTGAAGAACCTTCGGTTGTAGCAGCAGCAAGTAACGGTGCTAAAATTGTTGGAAATATAAGTACAAGTATGGAAAAACGATATATGATAGGTCAAATATCATATTATGATGTTTTAGATATAGAAAAAGCAAAAAAATATATACATGATAATGAAAAAAAATTACTTAAATTAGCTGATTTAGCACATGAAAGTATAGTTAATTTAGGTGGCGGAGCAAAAAAAATAACAGTAGAAGAAAAAGGAGATTTTTTAATAGTTTACCTTTATGTAGATGTACTTGATGCTATGGGTGCTAATATTATAAACACTATGCTTGAAACTATTGCTCCGATAATTTGTGAAAATATAAGTTCAAAAAGATTAATGAGTATAATTTCAAATTATTCAACAAATTCTGTTGCGTATGCAAATTGTAAAATTAAAGTTGAAAAAGAATTAGGAGAAAAGATACAAAAAGCCTATGAATTTGCGTTAGTTGATGAATATAGAGCAGTAACAAATAATAAAGGTATATTTAATGGTGTAGATGCTTTAGCTATAGCTACAGGAAATGATTGGAGAGCTATTGAAGCTTGCGGAAATTCTTACGCTTGTAGGAACGGAAGATATGAACCATTAACTAAATGGGAATACAAAGATGGATATTTATATGGTAGTATAGAACTTGCAATACCTATTGCAACAGTTGGAGGCTCTATAAAACTTAATGAATTATCAAAAATATCTTTGCAAATTTTGAAAAATCCTAATGCTAATATGTTATCTCAAATAGCTGTTGCACTTGGACTTGTACAAAATTTTGCAGCTTTAAGAGCTTTAGTTACAGATGGTATACAAAAAGGTCATATGAAATTACAAGCAAATTCAGTTGCACTTTTGGCAGGTGCAAATAAAGATGAAGTTGAAATTATAGTAAGTAAAATCATAGAAAATGGAAAAATTGATATAGATAATGCAAAAAAAATTTTAAAAGAGGTAAGAAATGAGTGCACACGCTAAAGTCATTTTATTTGGAGAGCATAGTGTTGTATATGGTAAAAAAGCAATTGCTATGCCTTTATATGATTTAAGTATAAGTGTTAAAATAGTTAAAGAATATATAGAAGAAAACGAGCATGTTAAGTTTATAAAAGAATACATAATGAATAAATACAATATGCCGGAGTTTTTTATTAGAATAAACTCAACTATACCTATTTCAAAAGGCTTAGGTTCAAGTGCTGCACTTGCACTTGCAATAGCAAGAGAAGTAAAAAAAATAAATGATAATATAGATATTTATGATGTAGTTCTTGAATCTGAAAAAAAGGCACATAAAAATCCAAGTGGAATTGACAGTACAGTTGTTTCAGGAAAAAATAGTATAATTTTTGAAAAAACTAAAGGAATAACAAACATAGATATTTCATTGAACGCTTATTTGGTAATTTTTGATAGCAATATAAGTGGAAGTACAAAAGTAGCAGTAGAACATGTAAAAAATACAGGAAGAATGGATATTATTGAAAAGTTGGGAGATATAAGTGAAAGAGCTATAAAATATATATGTGAAAAAAATATATATGAAATAGGAAAACTTTTTAATAAGTCACAAAAGTTATTAAAAGAGTTAGGACTTAGTAACAATTATATAGATTATATGATAAAAAATATAAATTATCATAGCTTAGGTGCTAAAATTACAGGATCAGGAATGGGTGGTTGTGTTATAGCACTTTGTGAAAACAGTAAAAAAGTTTCACAGCTTTTAAAACAAATGAGTAAAAAGGGAGTTAAATTGGTATGTGTTGCAAAGATATGAGCATTTCATATATGAATATAGCAATAGTTAAATATTGGGGTAAAAAGGAATATAATCCATATTTAATACCACTTGTTCCAAGTATTTCATATAGGGCAAAAAATTTATACACTAAAACAAAAATTGAGAGTTCTGATATTGATGAATTTTATTTAAATGATAAACTGCAAGATAAAGTACAATGTAAAAAAATTTTTTCATATATAGACAAAATAGTTAAAAATAGACCAAAGCTTAAAGTTACAAGTTATAACACTATGCCTACAGCAGCAGGACTTGCTTCAAGTGCATCTGCATATAGTGCATTAATTCAAGAAATAAATAAGTTTTTTAATTTAAATTTAAGTATAGAACAAATGGCAAAATATGCCAGTATAGGTTCTGGTTCAGCAGGAAGAAGTTTTTATGAATTATGTGCTTTTGATGAAAATGGTAATATTTATGAATTACATACAGATTTAAATTTATGTATGTCTGCTATTATAATTTCAAAGGAAAAGAAGAGCATTAGTAGTAGAGATGCTATGCAACATTGTATAGATACTTCACCATATATGAATGAATGGGTAGAAGTTGGAATACGTTCATTTAATGACATGAAAAAAGCTTTACTAGATAATGATTTTACAAAAATAGGTGAAATAATGGAATACAATACGATGTTTATGCATAAGACAATGAAAACTGCAAATCCACCTTTTACTTATTTGACAAATGAAAGTATAGAATGTATTGAATATATTAAAGAGCTTAGAAATAAGGGATATCAAATATATTTTACCACAGATGCAGGGCCTAATGTAAAAGTATTGTACTTAAAAGAAGATGAAGAAAAAATTATTAATAAATTAAAAGAAAAATATAAAGATAAAGTAATAGAGTGTTGAGGTTAAAAAATGATAGTTAAAGCTCCATCTAAACTATATTTAGCAGGAGAATATGCAGTTTTAAATTCTGGAAGTTATGCAATAATAGCTTCGGTAGATAAATTTACATATCTTGAACTTATTAAAAGTGATGAAGAAAAAATAATATCTAATATAGAAGATAAAAGTAATATTTTAGTGTATGCAAGAAAAGTTGCATTTGATTTTGTAAAAAAATATGACAAGTTTACATATAAATACAGCACAGATTTATATGTTAATAATATAAAGCTTGGACTTGGTTCATCTGCAAGTATAACAGTTGTAACAATTAAGGCCATATTACAATACTATAATTTTTCATATACAAAAGATGATTTGTTTTTACTTTCAGTTAAAGCACTTAATATAGCAGGAATTTCAGGTTCTATGGGGGATGTAGCCTGTATTTGTTATGATGATTTAATATTGTATAAATCAATTAATTTAAGTACAAATGAATATGAAATAAAAAAGATAAATTTAAAAAATAATTTGAATATAAATGCAATTTGGACAGGAATACCTGCAAGTACAGGTTCTCAAATTAAAAATATGAAACAAATTATAGATACAAAAGAGTTTAAAATATTTAATGAAAAATCAAATATGTTTACACTTGAACTTTTTAAAATTTTAGAAACATCAAATACTTATGATTTACAACAATGTATAAAAAATCTTAGAGATAATTTAAAATATTTTGAATCATTTTCAAATATTAAAATATACACTGATAAAATAAATGATATAATAAAAAAGAATAAAAATAGTAAAACAAGTGGAGCAGGTTTAGGGGACTTTGTTATATCACTTGAATTTGGAGAAAAAGATGAGAAAAGACCAACACATAGAATTTTCTTTGATACAGGACAATAAAAATAATTGTCTTGATAAAATTAGACTTAAATATTATAGTTTACCAAATATAAATATAGAAGATGTAGATATATCAACAAGTTTTTGTGGTATAAAACAAAAACTTCCTTTTTATATTAACGCAATGACTGGAGGAAGTGAAAAAGCAAACCTTATTAATAAAAGATTGGAATTAATATGTAAGAAATTATCAATATTTATGTTTTCAGGTTCATATACTCCAGCCTTAAATAATGATAATTATTATTATCCTAAAAATATGGGTGTTAATATTGGTGCTGATAAAAGCTTTGAAAGTATGCAAATCGCAATAAATAAGACTAACGCAAAAATATTACAAATACATATAAACCCAATACAAGAATTTATGATGAAAAATGGTGATATAAATTTTTCAAATTGGGAAAATAATATAAAAAAAGCTTTAGAAAATATAACTATACCAATAATCCTTAAAGAAACGGGATTTGGTATGGGAGAACATAGTTTTGAAAAAGCTTTAGAACTTGGTATAAAAACAATTGATATAAGTGGAAAAGGTGGAACTAATTTTGCATATATTGAGGATAAAAGAATAAATAAAGATAGATCATATCTTTATGAACTTGGTTATAGCACAAAAGATAGTTTAATTTATTCAAGGAAATATCAAGATAAGCTGGAAATTTTGGCAAGTGGCGGAATAACAAATCCAATTGATATAGTAAAATGCCTTGCACTTGGTGCAAAATCTGTTGGAATTGCAGGACATATATTAAAATTAATTGATAAATATACAGATAATGAGATAATAGATGTCTTAGAACAATGGATATATGAAATAAAGGCAATAATGGCAATAACAAATTCAAAAAATATAGAAGAACTTAAGGATAAATGGGAGGAAATATGAGAATTAAACCATTAGGAAATAGAGTACTTGTAAAAACAATAAAAGAAATTTCTAAAACAAAAAGTGGCATAATATTATCGGACTCGTCGACAAAACAAGATATTTTTACAGCAAAAGTTATTGAAGTTTCTGATGAAGTGTCAAATATATTAAAAGATGATGTGGTAATTTTTTCAAAATTTAAAGGAGAAAACATAAGAGTTGATGAAGAAGATTATATAATAATTGAAGTAAAAGATATTTTGGCAAAGGAGAAATCTAATGAGTAAAGTTATTAAATTTAATGAGGATGCTAGAAAATCGCTTGAAAAAGGAGTAGATGTATTAGTTGATTCTGTCAAAGTAACTCTTGGACCTAAAGGTAGAAATGTTGTACTAGACAGAGGATATGGTGCTCCAATAATAACAAATGATGGTGTTACAATTGCAAGAGAAATAGAACTTGATGATATAGTTGAAAATTTAGGTGCACAAATTGTTAAAGAAGTTGCTACAAAAGCTAATGATAGTGCAGGAGATGGTACAACAACAGCAACAGTTTTAGCGGGAGCATTAATAAAAGAAGGGTTAAAATTAATTTCAGCAGGACATAATCCTGTATTTTTAAGAAAAGGTATGGAAAAAGCTGGACAGGAAATAATAAGAAGATTAAAAGAAATATCAAAAAAAGTTGAAAATGATGAAGAGATAAAACAAGTAGCTCAAGTATCAGCAAATAGTGAACATATAGGAGAATTAATATTAAATGCCATACAAAAAGTTGGGAAAACTGGAGTAATAACAGTTGAAGAAGATAGATCTTTACAAACAAGTCTTGAAATAGTTGAAGGTATGCAATTTGATAACGGGTACTTATCTCCATATATGGTAACAGATACACAAAGAATGAGTGCAAATCTAGAAAATCCATATATATTATTAACAGATAAGAAGATTTTAAGTATGAAAGAAATCTTACCATTACTTGAAAAAGTTGTAGAAACATCAAGACCTCTTTTAATAATTGCTGATGATATTGAAGCAGAAGCTTTAGCAACATTGGTAGTAAATAAAATAAGAGGAGCATTAAATATTTGTGTTGTCAAAGCACCTGCTTTTGGAGATAGAAGAAAGGAAATGCTTGAAGATATTGCAATATTAACGGGGGCTCAAGTTATTTCAGAAGATAAAGCAATGAAGCTTGAGGATGCTCAAATTGATGATTTAGGTCAATCTAAATCTGTAAAAGTAAGTAAAGATAAAACAATAATAGTAGATGGTAAGGGATATACAGAAGAAATAAAACAAAGACAAGAACAAATAAAATCTCAAATAAATTTATCAAATTCTGAATATGAAAAAGAAAAACTATCTGAAAGACTGGCTAAACTTTCAGGAGGAGTTGCGGTTATAAAAGTAGGGGCTGCAACGGAAACTGAAATGAAAGAATTGAAAATGAGAATTGAAGATGCCCTTAATGCAACAAGAGCAGCTATTGAAGAAGGTGTTATAATTGGTGGAGGAACTGTACTTGCCAAAATATCACATTCAATGAACGATTTTTGTTTACAAGGTGAAGAACAAATAGGTTGCGACATTGTAAAAAAAGCATTATATGCTCCTTTAAAACAAATAGTAATTAATGCCGGACTTGATTCAGGAGTTGTTATAAACAAAGTAATAGAAAGTGATAAAAATATAGGATTTGATGCTTTAAAAGAAGAATATGTAGATATGGTTGAAGCAGGTATATTAGATCCAGCAAAAGTTACAAGAATTGCAATACAAAATGCAATATCAGCATCTTCTTTATTAATTACAACAGAAGTAGCTATTGCAACTAAAAAAGAAGAAGAAAAACAAAATATAAACGGTATGTACTAAAAAATTAAGCTCAGGTTTATTACTTGAGCTTTATTTATAAAAAAGGAGAAAAAATGAAAAAAATATTGTGTTTTCTATTTTTATTAATTATTTCAATATCATGTTCACATAAAGAAGGTAAATATTATGAAAATACTAATGAAGATATAATTAATAAATCCGGAATATATTATGAAATATTTGTAAGATCATATGCTGATAGTAATGGAGATGGTATAGGGGATTTAAATGGTATAATTTCAAAATTAGATGAATTAAAAGAATTGGGCGTAAATGGTATTTGGCTTACACCAATTTTTACATCACCAAGTTATCATAAATATGACGTTACAGATTACTATAATATAGATAAGGAATATGGAACAATAGAAGATTTTAAAAATTTGGTTAAAGTTGCTCATCAAAAAGGTATAAAAGTAATAATTGATTTACCAGTAAATCATACAAGTAGAGAACATAATTGGTTTAAAAATGCAAGAAGTAGTAAAAATAGCGAATATAGAAATTATTACAGAATAGAAAATAAAAATAATAAAGAAATAAATTTTAAAGTTAAACCGCTAGGTTCAAAGGCATGGACAAAATTAAATGAAAATGAACTATATTATTCAATATTTTGGGAAGGAATGCCTGATCTTAATTTTAGTAATAAAAAAGTTAGAGATGAAATTAAAAAAATAGCAAAATATTGGGTTGAAATTGCAAATATTGATGGTTATAGATTAGATGCAGCTTTTCATATTTATGGTCAAGGTGAATATGAAAAGAAAATAAATACTCAAGAAGAAAATATTAAATGGTGGAACGAATTTAGAAATAGCCTTAGAGAAATAAAAAAAGATATATATTTAGTTTCTGAAGTTTGGCAAAGTTACAATCAAATTGCAAAATATTATAAAGTATTTGATTCAAGTTTTAATTTTACATTTTCAGAAAAAGGAATAATAAAAGCAATTATTTCTAAAAATGGAGATGAACTAGCGTATAATTTAGAAAAGATATATAAAAAGTATTCTGAAATAACAAAAAACTATATTGATGCCCTATTTTTAACAAATCACGATCAAAATAGAATAGCAAGTATATTAAAAAATACAGAACAGCAAAAATTAGCGGCTGCAATATTATTAACTCTACCTGGCAATCCTTTCATATATTATGGTGAAGAATTAGGAATGAAGGGTATAAAACCTGATGAAAGTATAAGAGAGCCATATTTATGGGGAGATAATTTTCAAACTAAATGGGAAGATATAGTATTTAATGCTGAAACAGATAATATAAAAAAGCAAAAGCAAGATAAAAATTCAATTTATAATCATTATAAAAAATGGATTAATATTAGAAATAAAAGTGATGTAATTAAATATGGAACTTTTAAACATATAAATATGGAAGATAAAGAAATCTTTGCATATGAAAGAGAATATGAAAATAAGAAAATTAAAATATATCATAATTTATCAAATGAGCAAAAAGAAATAAAAATTGATAATAGTTCATTAAAAATTAAAGGATATGAAAGTGCTATTATTTATTAAATAAATTATTACAATAAATTTTTAAGAGGTTGTTTTTCACACAACCTCTTTTATATTACTAAAATTTCCGTAATATTAACGGTAAAATTACAAATGGAAATTTATATAAATCATGGTAGGATTATTAGAGAGGAGTAGGTAAAGTTGCGTGATAAATACATTAAAATTTATGATATTTTAAAAGATAAAAAAAATCACACTTCTTTTGAAATATCAAAAAAAATAAATATGTCAGATAAAACTACAAGAAATATATTAAAAGAACTTAAAAAAATATTAAATAATAATGACTGTGATTTAATATCTGTTAGAGGGGTTGGCTATAGAATAGATGGTAATTTAGATGATATTTATAAATTATTATATGAAAAAGAAAAAATACCTACAACAAAATCAGATAGAATTAAGTTTTTATTTGAGATACTTGTAGTCCAAAATAGGTTGATAAAATTAGATGATATTTGTGAAAAAATATATACATCACCAAGTACAATATCAAGTGATATTAAGGAACTAAAAGTAAAACTTAGTGAATATAATTTAAAACTAGTATCAAAACCTTATCATGGTATTAGAATAGTTGGTAGAGAAACAGATATAAGAAGTTTTTTAATAAACTATTATAGTAATCATTTTAATGAAAATATTTTCGTTGAACCTGATGAAAAGTTTAAAATAATTTTAGAATTTACAAAAAGATTTGTATTTATGGAAGATATAACATTATCTGATTTATCATTTTTCTATTTAGTGATAACTATTTATGTGTGGATTAATAGAATGAAATTAGATTTAAAAATAGAAAAAAATATATTTTATTCAATAAATTATTTTGAAAAAAAAGAAATTGTAAAAAAATATATATTTGAACTTTTAGAGAGATTAAATTTAAAAATAAATATTACTGAAAATGAACTTAAATATTTAACTGTACATTTTATGGCTAAAGAAACATTTGATTTTAAAACTTTAAATTCAAAAGAAATAGATGATTTAATAAATAAATTGCTTAGCCAAATTGATATTACGTTTAATACCAATATAGCGAATAACACGGAACTTTATAAAAATTTATATTCTCATTTATACCCTCTTATAATAAGAATAAAATTTAATATAAAAACAAAAAATCCATTATTAGAAGATATAAAAAAGAATATGCCATTTTCATACAGTATAGCTAAATACGCAGGTAATATTTTAAATGAAAAATTTAATAAAATAATTTCTGATGATGAAATAGCGTATTTAGCAGTTATATTTGAAATGGGTATAGAATACAATAAAATCCCTCAAAATAATATTTTAATTGTTTGTCCTACAGGAAGAGGAACATCTAAGTTCTTAAAATATATGTATAAAAAATTATTTGGAGAATATATATATAATATAGATACATGTGGTATTAGAAACTTGGAATACATTAATTTAAAGAAATATGATTATGTTTTTTCTATAACTAATATAGAGAATGATTATGGTGTAAAAATAAACAAGGTAAATTGCTTTTTAGATAATAGCGAAAGAATATATATAGAAAATCTTTTAAAAGGATATAAAAATTTTGAAGATAGTGTATTTGATAAAAATTTATTTATTGTTCTAAATGGAAAACCTGATAAAAATGAAGTATTAAAAATTATGTCTGAAAATATAGTTAAACATACAAATGTTAAGTTTGATATATATAATTCTGTTTTAATGCGTGAAAAATTAGGATATACGGAAATGTTTAACGGTGTTGTTTTAACTCATCCATTAGATAGTGGTCACGGATTAAAGAAAATATGTGTAGGAGTGTTAAAAAATCCAATAAAATGGGATAAAAATTTTGTGAAAATTGTTTTATTAATTTGTATAGATAATTTAGATAACAAAATTGATGAAATTTACTTGAAAATAGGTAATTTAATTGAGAATAAAGCTAAAATTGAAAAACTTGTTGAAAAACCTAATTTTGAAAATTTTTTAGATGTAATAAATGATAAGGAGGATTAAAAAATGAATGATGATAAAATGATAGAAATTGTAATGGATTTGATTATTGAAGCAGGAAAATCAAAATCTCATTCTATGTCGGTTATATCTTTTGCAAGAAATTATGAATTTGAAAAAGCAAATGAAGAAATAGTAAAAGCTAGTGAAGCGTTTATAGGAGCTCACGAAATACAAACTAAATTAATAGCACAAGATTTGGAAAATGAAGGAATAAAAATAAATTTATTAATAATACATGCACAAGATCATTTATCAATGGCACTTATGGCAAAAGAAAATGCTTTGGAAATAATGAATATATATAAGAAAATAAAAAATATGGAGGATAATAAATGAAAATAAAATTATTTTGTGCATCAGGTATGAGTACATCGTTATTAGTAAATAAAATGAGAGAAGCTGCAAAATTAAATGGAATAGATGCTGAAATTTCAGCATATTCTGCTGATGTATTTATAAATGAAGTAGAAGATTGTGATGTAATATTATTAGGTCCACAAATTACATATATGTTAAATGATTTAAAAAAAATAGCTGATGAAAAAGGAAAAGCTATAGATGTTGTTCCAATTATAGATTATGGAATGATGAATGGAGCTAATGTATTAAATCATGCAATAAAAATATATTCTAAATAAAAAGGAGGATAAAATGAAAAATTTCATTAATTCAAAGCTACTTCCTATAGTTATGAAATTTACTAATTTAAAAGGAATAATTGCTTTAAGAGAGGGAATGTCTGCAATATTAACTATAACTGTTGTAGGTTCTATATTTTTGCTGTTAGCTGAATTTCCTTATGAGCCTATAAAAATATTTCTTGCAGATAAGGGAATAAGTCCATACTTATATCAGGTATTTAATTCAACATTTAATATGTTATCATTGGTATGTTCTATTACTATTGCTTATAGTTATGCCAAAAATGAAAAAATAGAGCCTATAGGTTGTGTTATTACTTCGCTTGTTTCATTTTTGATAGTATCAAATCAATTTATTATACAAGATGATAAAAAAATTTCTGGAGTATTATCTTTAGCGAATACATTGGGTGCAAGAGGTATGATAGCGGCTATAATAGTATCACTTATGTCATCTTATCTATATTGTCTATTTATTAAAAAGAAAATGATAATTAAGATGCCTGAAAGTGTTCCTCAAGGAGTTGCAAATTCATTTTCAGCTTTAATTCCTGGAGCTATAATTTTATCAATATTTGCTTTAGTTTATGGAATTATAAATATAGTAACTAGTGGAGATTTAGTTGATATAATATATAAATTAGTTCAAACACCACTTTTAAACTTGACTGATTCTTTAATTGGAGTTATGATAATAGGGTTCGTTGTATCGTTTTTATGGTGGTTTGGAATACATGGAAACAATGTTGTAGGTGGAATCATGACTGGGATTTGGTTAAGTGCTATTGCAAATAATCAAGAAATAATAAATAAAGGATTAGTTCTAACATCTGAAAATGGTGGAAGAATAGTAACATATCAATTTCATTATTTATTAATAACTGTAACAGGTTCAGGAATTACAATAGGTATGGTTATTGCTATGTTACTTAGTGCAAGATCTCAACAATTTAAGCAAATAGGTAGACTGAGTATAGTACCTGCAATTTTTAACATAAATGAACCGGTTATGTTTGGAACGCCAATTGTGTTTAACCCTATACTTTTTATACCATTTGTATGTACTCCTATGATAGTTTCTTTAATTTCATACCTTTCTATTAAAAGTGGATTAGTTCCGATGTTTGGAGGAGTAAATCCACCATGGACGACACCTCCTATTTTATCAGGGTTATTAAGTGGAGGAATTAGAACAGCTATATTACAGATTATAATAATAGCAATATCAACAGCGATATATTATCCATTTGTTATATATCTTGATAAGAAAGCATTAGAGCAGGAAAAGAGGTAAGATGTATGAGTAGTTTTAATGATGATTTTTTATGGTCGGCTTCAACAAGTGCATATCAGGTTGAAGGAGCTTCTGATAAGTATGGTAAAGGATTAAGTATTCAAGATATTAAAATTCCATTACCAGGAACACCAGATTTTAAAATATGTTCAGATCATTATCATAAATATAAAGAAGACATTAAGTTATTTAAGGAGTTAGGACTAAAAGCATATAGATTTTCTATTGCTTGGACTAGAATATTTCCTAATGGTTTTGGTGAAATAAATAAAGAAGGTGTAGAATTTTATTCTGATTTAATTGATGAACTTATAAAAAATGAAATAGAACCTATAGTTACAATGTATCATTTTGATTTACCATATGAACTGGAAAAAAATGGAGGCTGGGAAAATAGACAAGTTGTAGATTATTTTGTTGATTTTGCAAAAGTATTATTTGAAAAATATGGAACTAGAGTAAAATATTGGCTTACAATTAATGAACAAAATATGATGATAATACATTCAGATTTAATTGATGGAACAAAAGGTAATGAAAAACTTTATCAAAAAAATCATCATATGCTTTTAGCACAAGCAAAAGTTATGGATTTATGTCATAAAATGTTGCCAAATGCAAAAATAGGACCAGCACCTAATATTGCTGTAGTTTATCCTGAAACTTCAAGTCCAGAAGATAATTTAGCTGCACAATACGCAAATGTTTTAAGAAATTGGTTATACTTAGATGCTGCTGTATTTGGAAGATATAATCATATGGCTACAAAATATATAAAGGATAAAGGATATATTTTTAATGTTAGTGAAGAAGATATAAATATTTTAAAAAATGCTAAACCAGATTTTATAGGAATTAATTATTATAATACATATTGTGTATCACATTCTAAATCTACAAATGATATATCTAAACTTGATACAGTTTTAACTGAAAAAGGATATTATAATGCAGTTGCCAATAAATATTTAGAATTTACAGAATTTGGTTGGCAAATTGATCCTCTTGGATTTGAAATAACTTTAAATGAAGTATATAGTAGATATTCACTTCCTATATTAATTACAGAAAATGGATTAGGTGCATATGATAAGTTAGAAGAAGATGGAACCATTCATGATGATTATAGAGTAGATTATCTTAGAAAACATATTAATAGTATGAAAAGAGCAATTCAAAATGGAGTTGAAGTTATAGGTTATTCTCCATGGTCTGCAATTGATTTAATATCAACGCATCAAGGTTTTGAAAAAAGATACGGCTTTATTTATGTAAATAGAAATAATGACGATATATTGGATCTTTCAAGAATAAAAAAAGATAGCTTTTATTGGTATAAAAAAGTAATAGAAACAAATGGAGAGAAATTATAAATAATGAACAAGGAATTTTATAATATAAGATTCCTTGTTTTTTTACAAAATCTTTTAAAATTATTATCTTGACAAATTATTTAAAAATTGATATATTAAAAAGGTATCAAAAAAGTATTAATGGGCAGATGTCCGAACTGGCTAAGGAACCGGTCTTGAAAACCGGCGAAGGTGTAACAGCCGTCTGGGTTCGAATCCCAGTCTGCCCGCCAGTGGTGAAGTGTTAGAGTGGCCGAATATGCTCCCCTGCTAAGGGAGTGTCCAAGTAATATTGGACCGAGGGTTCAAATCCCTCCTTCACCGCCATTTTTTTTATATTCTATATGTGCTTCTAGCTCAATGGATCAGAGCATCTGACTACGAATCAGAAGGTTACAAGTTCGACTCTTGTGAAGCACGCCATAACTGTACCATATAGGTACTTTTTTTTGAGGAGAAAAATGATAACTAATATTAAAATAAAAGATTTTAATATATATCAAGATACAGACTTACAGGCGATAACTATTGATTCATTATTAATTGCAGATTTTGTGAAAATAAATAGAAAAAGTAAAAAATTTTAGATATAGGCTCAGGAAATGGAATAATATCTATGTTATTGTCAAAAAAATCTAATACTGATATACATGGAGTTGAAATTTTAAAAAGGTCATATGATTTAGCCATTAAAAATGTTAAAGAAAATAATTTGAATATACAAATGTTCAATGATGATGTGGAAAATTTTTCTGTTGGTAAACATCAAGAATATGATATCATAGTTTCAAATCCGCCATATTTTGATTTTGAAAAAAATGAAAATCAAATGAAACAAAACATAGAAAAACAAATAGCTAGAAATGAGAAAAGTCTTACTATTGAAAAAGTAATAAGTCTTAGCTCTTTTATGTTAAAAAATAATGGGCATTTATATTTAGTATTTCGTGCAGATAAGCTTTTTAAAGTTTTTAAATTTTTAGAAAAATATAATTTGACACCAAAAGTTTTAAAGTTCGTTTATACAAAAAATGATTCAAGTGCAAAAATAGTTTTACTTGATTGTGCTAAAAATGTTAAAGATAATTTGATAGTTGAAAAAAGCATTTATGTATATGATGAAAATAATGAAAAGAGCAAATATATAAATGATTTATATAGTTAAAATGTACCTAAAAAACAAAAACTAGTTTGAAGGGACATTTTTTTATTTAACATTTTGAGTCAGTTCAAATGTTGCATTTACTTTTTATTTTAAACTAGGTATAATAATACTACTAGAGACTAATATTTATTCATAAGATTAAAATACAATAAATTTGAAAGAAAGTGTTAATATGTTAGGATTGCTTGTTATGTTTTTTTTGTTTACAATAATTGTTGAAATTGCACCATTTTTAGTGTATGTGTGGTTGATAGTTATATTTTTAAAACATAAGATATTTTTTCTAACAGTAATAATAGTTGGCATTGTGTTAATTTATAACATAGAATGTTGGGTTTTAAAAAAATTAATATTTTGTATGGAGCAAAAGGAAAAAAATCAGGATAAAAATAATAAATAAAATAATATCTATGATGAAAGGCACTTTTAAGGTGTCTTTTTTATTCTAAAAGTGATAAATAATAATCTTTCAAATATAATTTATATAATTGAAAATATTACTTGATATGTGATAAAATAAAATGGCAAATTAAAATATAATGAGGTAAGAATATGGAATTTTCTGATAGAATAAAAAATATGCAATATTCACCAATAAGAAAGCTTGTTCCTTATGCTGATAAAGCAAAAAGTGAGAGAGTTAGTGTTTATGGTTTTCATATAGGACAACCTGACGTAAAAACTCCGGATTCGTTTTTTAATGGTGTATTTTCTTATCAAGAAAAAATAGTTAAATATACAAATTCACAAGGTTTATTAGAATTATTGGAAGCATTTGAAAAATCTTATGAAAAATTTAATATGAATATAGGGAAAGAAAATATATTAGTAACAAATGGAGGTAGTGAAGCATTACAATTTGCTATACTTACTATTTGTAATAAAGGTGATGAAGTTTTAGTTCCTGAACCGTATTATTCAAATTATGATAGTTTTTTAAGAACTGCTGATGCAAAATTAGTACCAATAGTTACAAAAATAGAAGATGGGTACAGATTACCAAAAAAAGAAGAAATACAAAAATTAATAAATCCAAAAACAAAAGCTATTTTATTTTCAAATCCTTGTAATCCAACAGGTGTTGTATTAAGCACTGAAGAAATGAATATCATAAAAGAGATAGCAATTGAAAATAATTTATACATAATTTCAGATGAAGTTTATAAACAATTTATTTACAGTGGACAAAAATTTAAATCTTTTCTTAATATGACAGACATAGACGACAAAGTTATAATGGTAGATAGTATCTCAAAACATTATAGTGCTTGTGGAGCAAGAATTGGTGTTGTAGCATCAAGAAATAAAGAACTTATCGCACAAATGATGAAATTATGTCAAGCAAGATTATCAGTATCAACTATTGAACAATATGCAAGTGCAAGTTTATTAAAAGGGATTGATTTGTATATTCCTGATGTTGTTGAAGAGTACATGAAAAGAAGAGATACAATGTATGAAAAATTAATGGAAATTGAAGGCGTAACAGCTTGTAAACCTGATAGTGCCTTTTATATTATCGCTAAACTTCCGGTAGATGATGTTGAGAAATTTACTTTATGGTTATTGAATGAATTTAGACATAACAATAGTACAATTATGTTTGCTCCAGGTCCTGGTTTTTATTCAAATGAACATTATAACTACGGAATACAAGAAGCAAGATTTTCATTTTGTTCTCATAATGTAAAACAAATTGAATATGGAATTGAATTACTTAAAATAGCATTGAAAAAATATAATGGAGAAAATAGATAATATGTATAGAAATGGAATTGTAAAAAACATTGAAATATCTTTAATTAGACAAATAGCGTTAAAAATGAAAAATTACTCAGATGGTATAGACTTAACAATAGGAGAACCTGCTCAAGATTTACCTGAATCAATAAAAAAAGAAATGAGTGATAGAATATTAAATGATAAAATAGGTTATACCCAAACTGGAGGAATGCCTGAATTAAAAAAAGAAATTGTTAAATATTATAATGAACAGTTTGAATCAGATTATAAGATAGAAAATTGTCTTATAACGGTTGGCTCTACAGAAGGATTATCAACTTTTATAAGATATTTTGTTCAAGAAGGTGACGAAGTATTAATGCCAACTCCTACTTATCCTGGATATGCCCCTAATATAAAAATGCAAAAAGGAAAAGAAGTTTACATTGATACAAGCAAAAATAATTATAAATTAACAGCAGAAATGTTAAAAGCTGCAATTACGCCAAAGACAAAGGCATTAATATTAACTTATCCTAATAATCCTTCAGGATCTGTTCTTGAACTTGAAGAAATGGATAAAATAGCACAAGTTATTAGAGAAAATAATATATATGTTTTAAGTGATGAAATATATGGTGCAATAGCTTTTGAAAAGTATAATTCATTTGCAAGATATAAAGATTTAAAAGATAAAATAATTGTTATAAATGGATTTTCTAAATCACATTCAATGACAGGTTATAGAGTTGGATATATGTTAGCATCAGAAGTACTAATTTCTGATTTTACAAAATTATCGCAGTATACAACAACAGGAGTATGTACTATAGGTCAATATGGTGCAATAAAAGCACTACAAGATTACCCTACTAGAGAAGATATAATTTCTGAAAATAAAAAAAGAATAGAATATTTTGTAAATGGTCTTGAAAAATTAGGATTTGATGTAATTAAACCTGAAGGAGCATTTTATATTTTTGCAGGTTATGGTAAGTTATCAAATATGAATTCACTTGATTTTGCAAATTATATAGTTGAAAATACACATGTAGGTGTAGTTCCAGGATTATGTTTTATGGTAGATAAATATTTAAGATTTTCTATAACAAAAGATATACCTGATCTAGAACAGGCATTAAAAAGAATAGAAAAAGCCTTAAAGGAGCTTAAAAATTGAAAAAAGGTGATATAGTAGAATTATATATTCAAGGCGTTGATTATCCTGCTAAATTTTATGGATATTTACCTAATGATGATAGAAAGTATTATTGCAATATAAATTTAAAAAAAGGACAAAAAGTTAGAGGTAGAATCGGTAGAATAAAGAATAATAAAGTTGAAGTAAGAGATATACAAATAATAAGTTCAGATACAACGCCCTTTTGCAATGTTTTTAACAGTTGCGGAGGGTGTTCTTTTCAATATTATAATTATGATGAACAGCTTGAAATAAAATCAAATCATATAAAGAAAATGATATCAGATAATATTGGAGATGATTTTATATTTGAAAAACCTGTTAGAAATCCAAAAGAAACAGGTTATAGAAATAAGATGGAATATAGCTTTGGAAATGAATTTTTAAATGGACCTACAGTTCTTGGACTACATAAGAAAAATAGTTTTCATGATATAGTAGATGTTTGTGATTGTAAGTTAATTGATGAAGATTTTAAATCAATATTAATTGCGACAAATACTTTTTTTCAAATTGAAAAAATTGATTTTTATCACAGAACATTACACAAAGGTTATCTTAGAAATTTAATAATTAGAAAAGGTGAAAAAACAAAAGAGTTGCTTATAAACCTAGTAACAAGTTCACAAAATGATGATGATAATTTGATAAAAAGGTATAAAGATAAACTACTTAATTTAAAATTAGATAAAAAAATTGTTGGTATACTACATACTATAAATGATAATTTGTCTGACAGTGTTGAGTCTGAAAAAGAAAAGATACTATATGGTAGAAGAGATATAGAAGAAAAATTATTTGACCTAAGTTTTAATATTAGTCCGTATTCATTTTTCCAAACAAATTCATTTGCAGTAGAAAAACTTTATTCAAAAGTTACTGAATATTTAAGTGAAGTTAATGATGGTAAAAATGTAGTATATGATCTGTTTTCTGGAACTGGAACGATTGGTCAAATAGTATCTAAGCATTCAAAAATGGTATATGGTATTGAGCTTATTGAAGAAGCAGTAGAAAAAGCAAATGAAAATACGAAGAAAAATAAAATAAGTAATGCTAAATTTATAGCAGGAGATGTTTTTGAAAAATTAAATGAAATAGAAGATAGACCTGATATTTTAATATTAGATCCTCCAAGAGCTGGAGTTGGTGAAAAAACTATAAATAAGCTAACAGAATATGGTGTGAATTATATTATATATGTTTCTTGTAATCCCAAAACATTAGTAGAAGATTTAAAAACGTTTAAAAAACAAAATTATAAACTTATAAAGGCTGCATGTGTAGACATGTTTAGTTATACGACACATGTGGAGTGCATAGCGTTGATACAAAGAGTGAAATCGTGAAAATCCTGCATTTTAAGCAGTTTTACAAGCATTATGTATTTGTAGAAGATGGCGAAGGTGGACGAAAAAAAGTCCTAAAAAATTATATTGATGTGAATGTTTGCATTGATATGGTGTGTGGAGACACAAGGAATGAATTGGGAAGTGAGGAATAAGAAATGATTAGGTGGATAGTAAAAATAATCTTGTTTCCAATCAGCTTGGTGTTAAGTATCCTCACAGCATTTCTGACATTTCTACTTGGTATCGGAACAGCCCTACTATATTTGCTGATGATGTTTTGCATATTTGGAGCAATTGCATCTTTTCTGCAAAAAGAAGTTACCATCGGAATAGAAGCATTGATTATTGGATTCTTAGTTAGTCCATACGGAATACCGATGGTTGGAGCAGCAGTTATAGCTTTTTTACAAGGTATCAATGAAGCAATAAAATCAATCTAAAAAATTTCATAAAAATGGTTACCAAAGGCGATAGAGAAAAAACTATCGTCTTTTTCTTTGCAAATTTTTAAGGAGGGAGGTGATTCTGTATGGACTTTGACTATTTCTATAATCGTGAAGCAGAGCGATTTAACTTTCTGAAAGTGCCTGAAATATTGGTAGACGGAGAAGAATTTAGGGGACTGTCTGCTGAAGCAATTATCCTTTATTCCATGCTTTTGAAACGAACAGGAATGTCATTTAAGAATAACTGGATAGACAAGGAAGGTAGAGTATTTATCTATTTCACAGTTGAGGAAATTATGAAAAGAAGAAATATTTCAAAGCCTACTGCCATAAAAACATTAGACGAGTTAGACAGCAAAAAAGGGATAGGACTGATTGAAAGAGTAAGGCTTGGACTTGGTAAGCCGAATGTCATATATGTCAAAGATTTTATGAGCATATTAGCGGTAAAAGAAAATGACCTCTTGAAGTCAAAAAACTTAACTTCAGAAGTAAAAGATTTTAACCTCAGAAGTAAAGAAAATGAACTTCAGGAAGTTCAAAATGTTGACTCTAACTATATAGAGAATAATAAGAGTAAATATAGTAAGAGAAAATATAGTTTTGGTGAAAACGGACTTGGAACATTTCAAAATGTCTTTTTAAAGAACGAAGATATAGGTGAATTACAAATCAAAATGGCAGGAGAGCTTGATAACTACATTGAGAGATTATCAACCTATCTTCAAAGTACCGGAAAGACATATAAAGACCATAAAGCAACAATCCTTTCTTGGTTTTATAAAGATCAGGGAAGTAAGAAAACATCCAATATCCCTACATGGGAGGAATATAACAAAGGAGAGCATCTATAATGGAAGAAACTGGTACATTTAAAGGTCTCGAATATTTAGGGCTTTATCCATACATAGAATATGAAAAGATAAGTGGTAAAAATACTTATGAGTTTTGGGTTATAGATCAAGGCGATAGTAGTAGATATGCATCTCTGAGGAGCTGGTTAAATGGAGCTACATTAGAAAAACATTAAAAATAATAAGGAGATGGCTATCTTTCCATCTCCTTACCCATGTAAATTCCATAGTTCTTTCGTATTTGATAAAGCTCGTCCATAGTAGATTTGGTAGAAGAATACTTTTGCATAAGGGTATTCTTTTTTTCTTGCAATTTATCAAGTTTATCTAAAATATCCTTTGAATTTGGCAGCTTTGAATAGGATTTTTTTAGTTTTGAAAGATCCATTTCGTAGCGTGTGATTTCAGCCTTATGCTCCTCAAAAAATGCCTTATCAGAAGGATTTGCTTTATATTCTTTGTAGTAGGCTCGATTTTTTTTAACAGTATGAACTTGTTCCATAGTATCAGAAAGTAGCTGCATGTCCTTATCAATTTCTTTGATTTTATCTTGTAAGGCTTGTCTTTCTTCAGCACTTTTCCTGATGTATTCATCAAGTTGTTTAATGGAGTTAATGCCATGTTCTCTGATGAAAACAATTGACTCAGCCATTGTATTTAAGTTATGTTTTGTTGCCCAATATTCATAGCCTTTGCTCTCTTTCACTTTGGCATTGGTATTCATATTGATGACATTTCCGATTCGCTTTTTGACAGGTGAGGCTTTGATATTTTGATTTTCTGTAATACGCTCTTTTAGTCTTTCTTCGGTATAATCCTCACCAATCGTCTTAGCCCTTGTAAATCTCTGCTTATCTTTTGGCTTAAAGGCTATATTTTTTCCATGATTTATTTCATAACCAAGTTCCGCCATCTTATTTAGAAATTGTTCCCAATCATTAGACTGTTTTATCAAACGATCAATGTCAAATTGAAGCCTGCTTTTCCAAGAAGTACCTTTCTTAGATTGCTCATTTTCATACCATGACTTACCATTTGTTTTGTACTTTCTCTTATAGCTCTCGTAGAATTCATCAATCACAGAAAGGTTATTATCCTTGCATAGCTTATCGCTTTGATACCTGATTTGGTGGTAGCTTTTCTTGTTGGATTGGTAGCATTTACCCGTTACCATATTTACATTATTGAAGATGATATGGTTGTGGATATGCCCTTTATCTATGTGGGTAGACAAGACATATTCGTACTCGTCTTTTAATATCTTTTTACAAAGTTCAAGACCGATTTGATGTGCCATTTCCGGAGTTGCTTCTCCCGGTAAAAAGGATTGAATAAGATGTCTTGCAAGGACAGTTCCGTTTGTTCCGGCATCATTTCGTGCTCTTAAAAATTGAGTATGAGCAGTTTCCTGATGACATTTATGAGTGCTTACTAAGATTTGCTCATCTGTTTTTTCTCCATTAACAATATATGAAATGGCAAGATTAAGGGTTGATTTTATAGGATGTATTTTTGTGATAGCCATAAAATTTAATCACCTCCGGAAGTTCTGTTAAGAAGTAGAGAATGTATCTGCCACAGTTCTTTTGAGAAATATTCAATCTGCTTTTTCATATCGTTTATATCGTCTTTATAGATTATGCCGGTGGAATTTAAACGCTTTGCAATCTGATTGATGTTGCTTGTAGCGTTGGAAAGCAAGCCTTGTAAATCTCTGAACGGTTCCAAATCTACTTGATAAATTTCCTTTTCTAAAACGCACTTGCGAATGAAATGGCTCATATTTCTGCATTTAGCAAGTTTTCTTTTCTCCTCAAAAAGAGCCTTTTCTTCTTCGGTTAATTTAATTTCAAGTCTTTCATTTCGTATTCTATTTGCCATAGGTAAATCCTCCTTTGAATTTATTTCGGGGTCTTAGGGTACACCCTAACAAGTTAAAAATTGATAAAAAAAGAAGCAGATCCCAGAGGGCTGCTTCATCAATTTTTTCGTAAGTGTCCGTACACTTACTGTGCTTGCTACAAAAGAATGATTTGTAGCAAGCATTAAGCAAATTATTATTATAATTATATCATAAGTAGTAGCTTTTATAAATCTTTTAGGAATGGTTTGTTTTATAAAAAACAAACCATTTAGAGCGATATAGGGCTTTTTGGGGTGGAAAGGAAAAATGATAAATGCTATCATAATTAAAATTAGTATTAGCTAACAATATTATATGGATGAGGTGAGATATATGGAAAAACAAAATAAACTTGAAGCAAAGGACTTGATTAATATTGGAATTTTTACAGTAGTGTATTTTATGATTGAATTTGCTGTTTCAATGTTAGGGTATATTCCAATATTTAATTTACTATTAGTTTTTTTATGCCCATTAGTTTGTGGTATACCAAGCATATTCTATATAGTTAAGGTCAAGAAGTTTGGTGTAATTTCAATAACAGGAATATTATTAGGTCTTCTTTATATGCTAATGGGTGGTGGCATAGTTGTCCTCGCTTTTGGGATTATCTTTGGATTTTTAGGAGATTTGATAATAAAAAAAGGTAAATATGAACAATGGAAATATATTTCTATTGGATATAGCGTATGGTAAAGTATATGCAGAATCGTTGCGTATGTATACGCCATATTGGATTATTCCTGTGCTGTTTATTATTTGTTTTTAGGTTCGCTATTAGGAAAGAGTATTCTAAAAAAGCATCTTAAAAAAGCAGGAATAGTGTAATGATGGAGGAAACAGTAGTTAGATATAAACCATCATATATTACAGTAGATCCACGCACAAAAATTTTTCTTATGGTAACTGTAACGAGCATCATGGCTACTGGAAGCAGTCATGGTGCTATGTTTTATTTGCGGCATCTTTTAATGGTTCTGCCCTTTATTGCACTATTTATTTCTAAAAAAGGTAAAGCAGCTATAAGATTTTTGATATTGTATTTGATTATATTTGCATTAAATTTTGTTGTTTTACCTTATACGACAGGATTTTTGAGTTTTTTGGTATTAGCAACAGTAGGAATATATACAAATATATTGGCCGGGATTTATTATGGGTTACTATTTAATCAGTACCACTTCTGTTAGTGAATTTATCGCAGCTATGGAAAAACTTAAAGTGTCATATAAAATCATTATTCCGTTTTCGGTAGTATTTAGATTTTTTCCAACAGTAAAAGAAGAATATATTTCTATACAAAATGCCATGAAAATAAAAGGTGTAACAATAAGGAAGAGTCCAATAGAAATGATTGAGTATAGATTAGTTCCTTTGCTAATATCTGTAACAAAAATTGGCGAGGAATTATCTGCATCAGCTTTGACAAGAGGGTTGGAGCTCCGATTAAAAGAACTAATATTTGCAAAATCGGACTAAAAAAAATAGATTATTTTCTGCTTTTACTTGCGAGCTTATGTTGGGTTGTTTTTATTTTTTTTAGGAGCGAAGTATGATCGAATTTAAAAATGTATCATTTAGATATGCAGAACAAAAAAAATACTCCATTCAAAATATAAACATAAAAATTAAGTCAGGTCAGATAGCTTTGGTTTGTGGAACTTCGGGTAGCGGAAAAAGTACTTTAGTAAATTTATTACTTGGATATATTGAAAATTATGAAGGACAAATACTAATAAATGACATAGACATAAAAGAAATATCAAAAGAAAGTATATTTTCAAATATATCATATGTAAACTCTGACAATATAGTATTTTTAACTAATATAAAAGAAAATATAAATTTATATGGATCAATAGATGATAAAAATATTGATGAAATAATAGATACACTAAAACTTAGTGATATAGACAAAGAAAAAGAATTAGATGAAACAAATATATCAACAGGTCAAAAACAGAGAATAAATATAGCAAAATTATTATTATCAGATAAAAGATTATTAATATTAGACGAAGCAACTGCAAATATAGATTTTGAAAATAGAGGTATAATTGAAGATATCATACTAAAAAATAATAATAAAACAGTAATAATGATAACACATCATTTAGATGAAAGTCTAAAATCTAAATTTTATGAAATTATTGAAATAACAAAATACGTGTAAAATAGAATAATAAATAAAAAATCGTTACGAGCTATATAAGCAGATGACGATTTTTTTAGATATGACATACATAAACTAATAAAATTATAATGTAATTATAAGGAAATTCTAAGGAACGAATGTTATACTTACAATGTAGTAAATATATAAATAATCATGTTTTTCAATTCAAACTAAGCACACTAAAAATTAGTGTGTTTTTTTTATGTATTATGGTATAATTTTATAAATTAATATTAACTTTAAGGAGGTAAGATGGTTAAACTAAATAACGATTGGGACGATATATTAAAAGATGAATTTCCAAAAAAATATTATTTAACTCTAAGAGAGTTTCTAAAAAAAGAATATTCAAATTATAAGATATTTCCACATATGAATGATATTTTTAATGCTTTAAAATTAACAACTTATAAAGATACAAAAGTAGTTATTTTAGGTCAAGATCCATACCATGATGATAATCAGGCACATGGACTGGCATTTTCAGTAAAACCTAATGTTGCAATACCACCATCATTACTTAATATGTATAAAGAATTAAACCAGGAGTTGGGTTGCTATATTCCAAATAATGGTTATTTAATTTCATGGGCTAATCAAGGAATATTGTTACTTAATACGGCACTTACCGTAAGAGCACACGAGGCAAATTCACATAAAAACAGAGGATGGGAAATATTTACAGACAGTATAATTTCTTACTTAAATGATAGAAATGAGCCAGTAATATTTGTTTTATGGGGTGCAAATGCAAGAAATAAAAAAATGTTAATAACAAATCCTAAACATTTTATACTTGAAGCTCCACATCCAAGTCCATTATCTGCTAGTCGTGGATTTTTTGGTTGTAATCATTTTAAAAAAATAAATGAAATTTTGATAAAATTAGGTAAAGAGCCAATTAATTGGCAAATTGAAAATATATAAAATTTTTTTACGTAAAGCATATTGACAAAATAAAAAAATAAGGTAGACTTTAGTATAAAAAATTTATTTACTTACAATATTTAATTTGGAACGGTTTATAATATAAGGCGTCAGTTTTTTGATGTGTATGTGTATAAACCTTTTTTTATTATCTTAAGTATAGGAGTGTATATGTTAAGAGATATAATTGAAAAAAAATATTATAGCTTTTATGAAAGTGCAAAAGATTGGGAAGACGCTATAATAAAAAGTTGTGAATCATTAGAAAAAAATGGAGCTGTAAGCTCTGAATACAGTAAAGAGTTGATAAAATGTGTCAAAGAATATGGACCATATATAGTAATAGAACCAGGAATTGCAATGCCACATTCAACTCAACAAGGTGCAAATGTATTTAAAACAGAAATAGCATTTACAAAATTTGAAAAAGCAGTAAATTTTGACGATGAAAATGAAGCTACTTTATTTTTCACGTTAGCTTCAAAAGATCCAGAAATTCATATTGAAAATATTCAAAAATTAATGGAAGTATTAGTTAATGATAAATTGAAAGAAGAATTATTTACTGTAAAAAATATAGAAGATTTAAAAAAATTATTTGAGAAATATAATATATAGGAGGAAATATGAATATTTTATCAATTGTTTGGACATTTTTTTATTCAAATATTTTGACAAAACCTGCATTCTTTATTGGATTTATGGTTTTAATAGGATATCTTTTATTAAAGAAATCTTGGTATGAAACTTTAGGTGGAACTTTAAAAGCAATAATTGGATATTTTATTTTATCAGTTGGTTCAGGTGGACTGGTAAAAAACTTTAGACCTATTTTAGTAGGACTAAAACAAAGATTTCAATTAGATGCTATGGTTATCGATCCTTATTTTGGTCAAAATGCGGTTGAAAATGGGGTTCAAGAAGTATTTGGAAAAGGATTTTCAGGTGTAGTATTACTTCTAGCAATTGCATTTATCACTAATTTATTATTAGTTAGATTTTCAAAATATACTAAATTAAGAGCAGTGTTTACAACAGGGCATGTACAGTTACAACAAGCAGCAACAGCATATTGGTTAATATTGTTTGCATTACCAGGTTTAATAACAAATGATGTTAAAATTATGGTAATTATGGCTGTACTTTTAGGTTTATATTGGGCTGTTGGTTCAAATTTATTAGTAAAATATTCTCAAGAACTTACAGATGGTGCAGGATTTACAATAGCTCATCAACAAATGTTTGGAGTAGCATTATTTACTTATCTTGCAGATAAAATGGCTAAAGCTGATAAAAAAGCTGGAAGAACTTCAAGTAAAAAAATAGAAGATATAAATTTACCTGGATTTATGTCTATATTTAACGATAATATGGTTTCAACAGGGATATTAATGTTAATTTTCTTTGGTGGAATACTTGCAGCATTAGGGAAACCTTTCTTAGTAGAAGCTAAATTTATGAAACCAAATGCTAATTTCTTATTCTATATTATAGAAACTTGTTTACATTTTGCAGTTTATCTTGCAATATTACAACTTGGTGTTAGAACATTTATAGCGGAATTAACACAATCGTTTAAAGGAATATCAGATAAATTATTACCTGGTGCAGTTCCAGGAGTAGATTGTGCTATTTCATATAATTTTGGGTCTCCAAATGCAATAACTTTAGGATTTTTAGCAGGAGCATTAGGACAATTTATAGCAATAGTAGCATTGATATTACTTAAGAGTCCAGTATTAGTTGTTGCAGGATTCGTTCCTGTATTCTTTGATAATGCAACAATTGGAGTACATGCAAATAGTAAAGGTGGATTAAAAGCAACATTAATATTTCCATTTATTTCAGGTATATGTCAAGTATTTGGTTCTGCATTTATTGCAAGTTTTGTTGGAATGGCAGCATATGGAGGATATCTTGGAATGTGGGACTGGGCAGTAGTATGGCCTGTATTTACAGTTATAATGAAATATTTAAGCTATTTAGGTGTTGGTATAATAGTTATAATATTAGTTCTTATACCACAATTACAATATTTAAAAGACAAAGAAAATTATTTTTTAATAACTGAAGATTATGAAGAATATAAAAATAGAAATAATATACAATAAGGGGGATAAGGTATGACATTTTTAGTAGCATGTGCAAATGGTGCAGGAACAAGCTTAATGATGAAACTAACAGCAGAAAAAGTAATAAAAAGAAACAATATACAATGTACTAAAATACATCACTGTTCTTTATCAGAAGGTAAGGGACAAGCTAAAATGTATGATGTGACATTATGTCCTTTGGCATTTATAAAGGAATTTAACCAAGCAGTTGAAGCAGGTAAAAAAGTAATAGGACTTAAAAACCCAATATCTGATAAAGAAATGGAAGAAAAATTAAAAGAAGCAGGAATTATTTCATAATATTAAAGGCAGGTATTACCTGCCTTTAATAAATTAATATTGAAAGGAATTTATATGAAGATAACAAAACAAGTATTAGACCATTTAACAAAATGTTATTGCATTGCAAATATAACGTACAATAACGAACATCATATAGTCGTAGCAGCTGAAAAACAAGATCAATGCTATATATATAATCATAATTTTGAAAGAAAAGCTACAATATGGGACGGTCCTGGAGGAACTATGAGTATAGTTCCATTAGAAAATACTAATGGAAGCTTTCTTGCAACACAACAATTTTATTCTCCAAATGATTCAACTCAAGCAAAAGTAGTATATGTAAGTGGAGATGAAAATTATAATTTTAAAGTTAGAGTAATTGCTGATGTACCTTTTGCACATAGATTTGATGTGTTAAAAGGATTAGATGGAACAAAGTACTTTTTAGTTTGTGCTTTAAAATCAGCTCATGAATATAAAGATGATTGGAGAAGTCCGGGGAAGACATATTTTACAGAGTTGCCAGAAGATTTAGAAAATAGTCCTGTAATTACTGAAAAAGATTGTGAAATTATACAAGAAAATATGTTGAAAAATCACGGATATTATAAAATAGTAGAAGATGGTATTGAAAAAGGTATAATTTCATGTGATAATGGAATATATTTATATACTCCACCTGCAAGAAAAGGTGAAAAATGGAAAGTTGATTGTTTAGTAAATGACGCAGCAAGTGATGCAACATTAATAGATTTAGATGGTGACGGTCAAAAAGAATTAGTTGCATTTTCACCATTTCATGGTCATAAATTAAGAGTATATAAGAAAATAAACGGTAAATATGTATTGCATAAAGAGTTTCCTGAAGATATTGAATTTTTACATGCAATATGGGGTGGGCAAATTAAAGGTAAAAATGTAGTAGTAATCGGTAATAGAAGATCAGAAATGAAAACTTTTATTTTACATTACGAAAATGGTGATTATGTTTACAATGTAATTGATGAAAACGTGGGAGCTGCAAATGTAAATTATTTTGTTAAAGATAATAAAGAATACATAATAGCTGCAAATAGGGAAATTGATGAAATTGCCCTATACATAGTTGAATGATAAAAGAATAGGAGAAAAATGTATATTGATAAGGCACTTTATGACTTAATAAATCTTTTATTAATTTCTCAAAAAGAGCAAACTGTAACTGAACTTGCAAAAAAAATTGGAAAAAGCAGAAGAATTGTTTATTATAATTTAGAAAAAATTAATATTGAATTATCAAAATTAAATATTGAGATTATAGTAAATGATAAAAAAAATGGAATAGTTATAAATAATAAGCAAAGCGAAATTTTAAGAAATTTAATACTGGACAAAGAATATATATTAAGTAAAT
This sequence comes from Caviibacter abscessus, assembly GCF_001517835.1. Classification (NCBI taxonomy): domain Bacteria; kingdom Fusobacteriati; phylum Fusobacteriota; class Fusobacteriia; order Fusobacteriales; family Leptotrichiaceae; genus Caviibacter; species Caviibacter abscessus. Next base: position 229,197 of record NZ_LOQG01000001.1, on the reverse strand, counting down.
TAGAAAGAGAGTTAGCTATAACTTTATTAATTGCAACAAATCCAAAAAAACAGACTTTAGATTTCTTGGTTAATACATTTATGGTTAGCAAAAATTCTATATTGTCAGATATTAATTACATAAAATCCAAATTAAAAAAATTTAATAATAAAATTAAAATAAGTTCAGCTAATAAAGGTGGCTATAGAATAGTAGGACCTGAATTAATTCAAATACAATATATATATACAATTTTAAAAAAAATTTCTGAATTAAAAAATTATAAATATTTTGATTTTATTCAAAATCTTTATAAAAATACAAGCATTGTTTTTTCTGATGAATTTATTGAATCACTGATAAATGAGTTTTATATTTTGCAAGAAAAATTAGGGAAAAAAGTAAGTGTAAAAGAAACTGAACATTTTATTTTTTCTTTTCCTTATTTATATTTGTTTGCAGTTAGAATAAAAAATAAAGATATAGAAAAAGAGTTAATGGTTTTAAAGGAAAGACTTGAATATAAAATATTAAAAGATACTTTATATACTTTTAGTAGAGATTTTAATTTAGAATATAACGATAAGATTATAATGCTATTTACTTTAATTGTTTTATGTACTGGTAAAATTACTGATTCGCATAATGATAGTAAAGATTATGAAAAGCTAAGAGAAATTGCAAACATGTTAATTAGTAATTTTGAAAATGAAACAAAATTTAAAATAAATGATAAAATACAAATATCAAATGATCTGGTAACTTATTTAAAAGTAATGGGATTTAGAAGAAAATACAATATAATATCACAAGATATAAATGTAGATAAAGTAAAAAAAGAATACAAAAGTGTATTTGATATTGTAAAAAAAATATCGAAAACTAATAATTTAGATTTTAATGATGATGATATTTCTATAATTAGCTTAAATCTTGCAAGAGTAGTAAATATAGTAAAAAAAATTAATATACTTATAATAACAAATGAAGGTAATATTATAAAAAAATTATTAGTATCAAATTTAGAAAAACTTTTTTCAAATATACAAATTATTGATATTATTGATAAATCAAAATTTTCTAAATACAATACGGATAATATTGATTTAATAATATCTACAGAAGATGATATTAAGTATAAAAATGGCGTAGTATACGTTGATTACTTATTAAGTAATGAAAATTTAATTGATATATTTACAAATATATTAAAAATAACTGAAAATATATTATAAAAAAATCACAAGACTTATATATTTTAAATATAAGTCTTTTTTATTATAAAACAAGGTATATAGTATATTTTGGTTTAAATATGAACATACGCATATAACCATATTGAACTTTAAATATCCTAATTTTAAAATATAATAATAATGTAAGTAAATAATAATAAATTTTTTAACCGTTCTAATTTAATTTTAAGGAAGTGATTTAATTGTCAAAAGTAAATGAGATAACTAGAGAAAGTTGGATACTAAATACATTCCCAGAATGGGGAACTTGGATTAATGAAGAAATAGATGAAGAAATAGTTGAAAAAAATAAAGTTGCCATGTGGTGGCTTGGAAATATGGGAACTTGGATTAAAACAGAAGGCGATGCAAATATTTGTATTGACTTATGGTTGTCAACAGGAAAAAGAACAAAAACAAATAAATTCATGAAAGAAAAACACCAACATCAAAGAGCAGTAGGGTGTGTTAAATTACAACCTAATTTAAGAAATACACCTTGTTTAATAGATCCTTTTAAAATAACTAAAATAGATGCTATTCTTGCAACACATAGTCATAGTGATCATATAGATGTTAATGTCGCAGCAGCAATTACTCAAAATTGCCCTGAAGCAAAATTTATAGGTCCAAAAACTTGTGCACAACTATGGAGAAAGTGGGGAGTTCCTGAGGATAGAATTGTAACTGTAAGACCAGGAGATGTTGTTAAAATAAAAGACATGGAAATAGTTATGTTAGAATCTTTTGATAGAACTATGTTATTAACAGTTGAAGATGATGTAGTTTTAAAAGGTCATATGCCTCCTGATATGAATGATATGGCGGTAAATTACTTAGTTAAGACATCTGGTGGAAATATTTACCATGCAGGGGATTCACATTACTCAAATTATTATGTTAAACATGCAAGAGATCATAAAATTGATGTAGCTTTAGTAGGATATGGTGAAAATCCTAGAGGAATGACAGACAAATTAACAGCTTCAGATGTTTTAAGAGTAGCTGAAAGTTTAGATACTCAAGTAGTTATACCAATTCATCATGATATATGGACTAATTTCATGGCTGATCCTAAAGAAATACAAGTATTATGGAATATGAGAAAAAATAGAATGAAATATACATTCAAACCATATATTTGGCAACCTGGAGGTAAATTCATATTCCCTGATAATAAAGATGATATGGAATATATGTATCCTCGTGGATTTGAAGATGCTTTTGAAATCGAACCTGATTTACCATTTATTCAAATATTATAAGGCGATTGAAATGAGAAATTATGTTTTAGGTGTTTATGAAAAAGCTATGCCAAATAGCCTTACAATTGAAGAAAAACTTAAATATGCAAAAGAATTAGGATATGATTTTTTAGAATTAAGTGTAGATGAAACAGAAGAAAAATTATCAAGATTAGATTGGGATAAAAAAACTGTTGATGAATTAGTATTTGCGATGAAAAGAGTGGATTTTCCTATAAGAAGTCTTTGCTTATCAGGGCAAAGAAAATATCCAATGGGTTCATTAGATAAAAATACAAGATTAAAAAGTATGGAGATTATAACTAAAGCAATTAAATTAGCAGATTCTTTAGGTGTTAGAATAATACAGTTAGCAGGTTATGATGTATATTATGAAAAGGGGAACGAAGAAACAAAAAAACTTTTTATACATAATTTAAAAAAGGCTGTAGAAATTGCATCAAAATACGGAATTATACTTGCTTTTGAAACTATGGAAACTGATTTTATGGATACAGTGAAAAAAGCAAAAATAATTGTAAATAAAATAAATTCTCCATTTTTAAAAATATATCCTGACCTTGGAAATATTAAAAATTCATCATTAATATATGGTCATGATGTATTAGATGATATAAACGAAGGAGAATCTTTAACAGTTGCAGCACATATAAAAGAAAGTATACCGGGGCATTATAGAGAAATTCCATTTTTAACAGGGCATGTTAATTTTAAAGAATGTCTGACAGCTCTATGGAATTTAGGTGTTAGAAGATATGTGACTGAATTATGGTATACAGGGGCAGAAGATTTTACAGTTGATTTAAAATTTGCCGTTAAAACATTTAGAAAAATGCTAGATGAAATAGAGGGTGAAACTAAATGTTAGAAGAACTAAAAAAAAGAGTATACAAAGCTAATATGGATTTACCTAAATATAATTTAGTAAAATTTACTTGGGGAAATGTTAGTGAAATAGATAGAGAAAAAGGTCTTTTTGTAATTAAACCAAGTGGCGTTGAATATGAAAAACTGACATATGAAGATATGGTAGTAGTTGATCTTAATGGAAATGCAGTCGAAGGAAAATATAAACCATCATCAGACACACCAACACATTTAGAATTATATAAGGCCTTTGAAAATATAGGAGCAATAGTTCATACTCACTCAACTTGGGCTACAAGTTTTGCACAAGCAGGTAGAGATATTCCTTGTTACGGGACAACTCATGCTGACAGCATATATGGAAGTGTTCCTTGCAGTAGAAATCTTACAAAAGAAGAAATAGATAGTGGATATGAAAAAAATACAGGTAAAGTTATAATAGAAACTTTTAAAGATTTAGATTATGTTGCAACACCTGCAATTTTATGTAGAAATCATGGATCATTTGCATGGGGAGAAAATGCCAAAAAAGCTGTATATAATGCAGTTGTATTAGAAGAAGTAGCAAAAATGGCACTTTTAACAGAATTGTTAAATAAAGATGTTTGTGAAGCACCTAAAATAATACAAGATAAACATTATTTCAGAAAACACGGTAAAGATGCTTACTATGGTAATGATTGAAAAGATGATAAAAATTAAAATATAATTTTTGTAAGAGCCTAATTTAGTTTATAACTAGCTTAGGCTTTTCATTTTAATAAAAAAATAATGTATAAACAAATTTAATTTATACATTATCTTTATTTTTTATAATAAATTAATACCTAATTTTTCACAATCTTTTTCAATTTCAGCAGTCCATAATGAAGCTTGCACCTCTCCTATATGAGCAGTTTTTAAAAATAACATACATAATCTTGATTGACCTATACCGCCACCTATTGTAAGAGGTAACTCATCATTTAAAAGCATTTTATGAAAGTTAGTATAGTTTTTTATATTACATAAATCAAGTTGACTTTTTAATGAAGTTTTATCAACTCTTATACCCATTGAAGAAATTTCAAAAGCGATATCAAGTATTTCATTGTATACTAATATATCTCCATTTAATTTCCAATCATCATAATCAGGAGCACGACCATCATGTTTTTGACCTGAATTTAAAATATCTCCTATTTGCATAAGAAATACGGCACCATATTTTTTAGTAATTTCTTTTTCACGTTCTTTAGTTGTTAAAGTTGGATACATATCTTCTAACTCTTGTGAAGTAATAAAATGTATTTCTTTTGCTAAAAATGGAGTATATTTAGTAGGGTATTTTTCTTTTAACATTTCTTCAGTTTTTAAAAGAACTGAATATATTTTTTTTACAACTTCTTTTAAAAATTCAATATTTCTGTTGCTATTATTAATAATAAATTCCCAATCCCATTGGTCTACATATATAGAATGAATATTATCTAAGTCTTCATCTCTTCTTATAGCATTCATGTCTGTATATAAGCCGAAACCTTCCTTAAATCCATATCTTTTAAGTGCATATCTTTTCCATTTTGCAAGAGAGTGAACAATTTCAATAGTTTGATTAGGTTCTTCTTTCATATCAAAGCTAACAGGTCTTTCAATCCCATTTAATGTATCATTTAAACCTGAATCTAAACGTACAAATAAAGGTGCTGATATTCTAGTTAAATTTAAAGCTTTTGCAAGTTCAACTTCAAAGAAATCTTTAATTTGTTTTATTGCTATTTCCATATCAAGTATATTGAATATTGGTTCATATTTTTTTTGTATTTTTATGTTCATATTTTTTGTTCTCCTTGTTTTTTTATAGCGTGGTTATACATAATTCTATATATGATAAAATATGTTAATATAATTAATATTTTATAAAGTACTAAAGGCTTTATAAATTTTAAAAATGGTACAGCATAGTCATTTAAAAACATAAAATTAGTGTTAAATTTATGATTTATAAATGTATTTATTAATATTAGTGCAAACATAAATAATTTTGTAATATTATATCCTTTTTGTGTAATAGATACGTTAAGATAGAGTATACTATATATAAGTATTACATATTCAAAAGTATGTGTTGACATATATATTAATGGATAATACCAGCAATTAAATGTAGTGTAATCAGGAAATATTATTGCAAGTATTGCTCCAAACGAGAAAAAGTAAAGAATATTAAACAAAATCTCATTTTTAGTTATAAGAAATATAGCACCAATTATTAAAGATATATTGCACAAATGTAGTGGCAATATACTAAGCAGTCCATAATTTTCATATTTATAAACTACATAAGAATCCAAAATTTTTAGTATAAGTAAAAATATACCAAATAATATTGTGTATGTGTTTAAATGTTTTTTTGATAATAATTTTGGAATTTGTGTAAATGTTATAAACAAAATGACAGAATATAACATTAAAAATATATGTAGCATTCCAAAAGTTTCTAATTTATAAATCATTAATTTTTTCCTAATAATATTAAAAATTCATCTTCTGTTAAAATTTTTATACCTAAGTTAGTGGCTTTTTCAAGTTTAGAACCTGCTTTTTCTCCAGCAATTAAGTAGTCTAAATTTTTTGAAACAGCACTTAAGTATACACCGTTATACTTATTTATAATTTCTTTTATATCTTCCCTTTTAAAATTAGTAAATGTACCAGTTGCTAAGAAAGATTTACCTGATATATTATTGTTAAACAGTTTTTCTTGTTTGACATTTTTTAGATTAAAACCAATTTCTTTAAGTCCATTAATTATTCTAATTGAATTTGCATTTCTAAAATATGAGTATACAGAATTTGCAACTTTTTCTCCAACACCTTTTATTTGAGATAAAGCTTTGACATCAGCGTCTATTAAATCATCAATATTTTGGTATCTATCGCATATTAAAGAAGCAGTAGTTTTTCCAACATAATTAATTCCTAAAGAATAAATTACTTTATCAAAAGAATTATTTATACTTTTTTCAATGCTGTTAAGTAAATTTTCAACATTTTTTTCGCCCATTTTATCAATTTGTATTAATTCATCTTTAAGATTTTTTAAATTATATAAATCAAGGATATTAGTTATTAACCCTAAATCAATAAGTTTTCTTATTATTTTTGTTCCAAGACCTTTTATATTCATACAATCTCTTGAAACAAAATATTCAATAAGTCGTGTTAATTGTTCAGGACAATAAGGATTTATACATTTTAATGCTATTATGTTTTCAAATGAATGTAATTCATATCCACAACTTGGACATAATTTGGGTTTTTCAATTCTTTTTTCTATACCTGTTCTTTTTTCAAATAAAACATTTATTACTTGAGGTATAATTTCAGCAGCTTTTTCAACAACCACAGTATCAAAAATTCTTATATCTTTTTTATAAATTTCATCAAAATTGTGTAAAGAAGCACGTTTTACAACTGAACCTGATAAATTTGCAGGTTCAAAATTCGCAACAGGAGTAACTACGCCTGTTCTACCAACTTGATAATCAATAGAAATTATTTTGGTAATCGCTTGATCAGGTTTAAATTTATATGCAATAGCCCATCTTGGACTCTTAGCAGTATAACCTAATTTTTCATATAAAGTAATATCATTTATTTTTAAAACTAAACCATCTGTTTCATAATCCAATTTTTTTCTTTTTGTATTCCAAATTTCAATTGCATGTTCAATATCAGAGAAATCATTATATATTTCAAATACACCAGTTGTATTAAATCCTAAGTCTTTTAATAAATTAATGCTCTCCATATGAGTTTTAATACCAAAATCCTGAGAATTTACAACATAGTATAAATAACAATCTAAATCTCTTTCTTTTACAACATTCATATCAAGCTGTCTTATAGTACCTGAAGCAGCATTTCTAGGATTTGCAAAAACAGGTTCTCCATTTATTTCTCTTAATTCATTTAATTTATTAAATTTAGAAATAGGAAATACAATTTCACCACGTACTTCAATATTTATATTTTTATTTAGTTTGTGAGGGATATTTTTTATTTGCATTACATTTTCTGTAACATCTTCTCCATAAATACCATCACCACGTGTTACAGCTCTAACAAGTATACCATTTTCATAAATTATACTTATACTTATTCCATCAAGCTTTAACTCAAGAACATATTCTATTTTATTATTAGAATTTAATAACTTTTGAATCCTATTATTAAAATCTTTTATATCATTTATGTTATATGTATTAGCTAAACTTAACATAGCTGCATTATGCTTAACTTTTGAAAATTTTTCATTAACGTATCCACCCACATGTTCAGTAGGAGAGGATTCATCAATATATTCAGGATGCAATTTTTCAATTTCAACTAATTTTTTTAATAAATCATCAAATTGTTTATCTGAAATTAAACTTTCATTTTTTTCATAATAATGATAATTATATTTTTCAATTTCTTTTTTTAAATTTAGATAATTTTCATAATCTTTATTCATTTTCATCACTATTTTATTGAAGTGTAATTTGGAGCTTCCTTTGTAATAATTACATCATGTGGGTGACTTTCTTTAAGTCCAGCATTTGTTATTCTTACAAATTTTCTACTCTCTTTTAATTCATTTATTGAATGTGCACCACAGTACCCCATTCCTGAACGAAGACCTCCACATAGTTGGAATAAAGTATCTTTTATTTTTCCTTTATATGGAACCATTGATTCAATACCTTCAGGTACTAATTTATCAGTAGCAGATTCAAGTTGGAAATATCTGTCTTTACTTCCACGTTTCATTGCTGAAATAGACCCCATACCTGCATATGTTTTAAATGTTCTTCCGTTATAAATTATTTCTTCTCCAGGAGCTTCTTGTGTACCTGCAAGTAATCCACCAAGCATTACACAATCAGCGCCGGCAGCAATGGCTTTAACTATATCTCCAGATAATTTAATTCCTCCATCTGCAATTACACAAACATTTTTATCTTTACAATATTCATAAACTTCCATTATGGCAGTAATTTGTGGAACACCAACACCTGCAATAACACGAGTAGTACAAATTGAACCAGGTCCAATCCCAACTTTAACTGCATTAACACCAGCGTCAATTAAGTCTTTGGCAGCTTCTTTAGTAACAATATTTCCACCTATTAAATCTAAGTTTGGGAAAGTAGCTCTTAATTCTTTAACTTTATCAATAACTCCTTTAGAATGGGCATGAGCAGAGTCTACAGTAACAATGTCGACACCAGCTTCAACTAAAGCTCTAACTCTTTCTATTGTATCGGTTCCTATACCTACAGCAGCTCCAACACGAAGTCTACCTTTACTGTCTTTACATGCATTAGGATAATTTAATACATTATCAATATCTTTTATAGTTATTAATCCTTTTAATTTACCATTTTCAACTATTGGTAATTTTTCAATTCTATGTTTAAGTAATATCTCTTTTGCCTGTTCAAAAGTAGTACCTATTTTTGCAGTTATTAAATTTTCTTTAGTCATAACATTAACTGCAAGTTCATCTAAATTTTCACGATATTTTAAATCACGATTAGTAATAATTCCAAGTAAATTCATTTCATCATCAATTATGGGTAATCCTGATATTTTGTATTTACTCATAAGTTTATGAGCGTCATTTAAAGTAGCTTCAACTCCAAGTGTTATTGGATTTGTGATCATTCCACTTTCTGAACGCTTAACTTTTGATACCTCTTCTGCTTGTCTTTCAATAGTCATATTTTTGTGAATAAATCCAATACCACCTTCTCTTGCTATAGCAATAGCAAGTTGCGATTCAGTAACAGTATCCATAGCTGCACTTAAAATAGGAATGTTAAGTTGTAAATTTTTTGTCAAATTTGTTTTTAAACAAACTTTATGCGGTAATACATCAGATGCTTGTGGTATTAATAAAACATCATCAAAAGTTAAACCTTCTAAAATAATTTTACTCATATATTATTCTCCTCCTAACCAATTTATTATATGTTTTGTTTTAATAAACGATAATCCATTGAAAAAATCATTTGGATTTTCAATATTTCCCGCACTAACAGGGTGATTATGGAATATTGTTTCACCATTTAATATATGTTTTTCAAATGGTTTTACATCTTTACCCCATAGTAGATATATAATATTCATGTTTTTCGTACTGATATATTCTAATAAATCATTTGTAAATGATGACCAAAACTTTTTGTGAGAACCTGTATTATTAACTAATACGGTTAGAGTAGCATTTAAAAGTAACACACCTTGTTTTTCCCACGATTTAAAAAGTTTATCTGGAGGCAAAATTTTAAATTTACCTTTGTTTATATCTGTTTTTATGTCTTCTAATTCTTTAAATTTATTCTTATATGAATAGTATATTAATTTTAATATATTTTTAACAGAAGTATTCATGTTTTTTTCTGACCATGATTTTTCTTTTATTTCAAGAGCTAATCCTGTTGCAATAGCAGGATAATTATTATATGGTTCTTTTCCTAATATACAAACTTTTTTATTTGAAATAGGAGTATTTAAAGCTCTAAATATATTTTTTTTACTAGGTGTATAAATTGTTGCATTTGAAGTTTCAAGTTTTTTTATAAAGTTTTCAATTTCAGTAACTCTATTTATATTAAAAAATTCTCTATAATCTTCGTGTATTTTATATTTTTTCATAAAATCATTTATTATTGTAATATTATCTTCATCAAATAATGAAAAAATAAGTATTTGATTATTTTCGCATAAAACATAAAGAGTATCATCAAAATAGTAAATTTTTCTAATTTCACTTTTTATCCAATTAATAGTTTTAACAACTTTTAATTTGTCATTTGTTACGATTAATTCTCCACGTGATGTTCCAAAATAAAACCATTCGTCATCATTTTCAATATATGTAATACGTGAATCACAAATTTTCTTTGCATCTATAAGTTCATTTGATATTGCGTCCCAAATTTCAATAAGACCGTTAGCAGTTGCTCCAAAATATCTTGTTCCTATTAGTTTTACAAAGGTATGATTATTTTCAGAATGAATTGAAAATATTTCTGATAAATTTTTGCTGTAAAATATTTTTATAATATTGTCATTTTTACCAAATTCTCTGCTTTTTACAATGATATTTTCATTGATTATAAATATAGATAAGCTGGCTCTTTCATCACCAATATATGTTTTTATTTCTTTTTTGCTAAAACTGTCGTATGAATAAAGGTGATTATTGCTAATATATATTATTTTACCTTTATTTGTAACATTAATTGATTCAATGTTAAAATTCGGTTTAAATATACAATCAAGAACTTTTTTACTTGAACTATCGCATTTGTATATATAATTATTACTGCTTATAATATAAAAAGAAGAAGAAGTAAAAAGTTGACTTTCTTCTTTTATATACTTAATTGTTTCACAATTATTTATGTTTTTTATAATTTGTTTATCTTTAGAAAAATTTTTCTTAAAGAAAGTTAGACCTTTACCAATAGTGATAAGAGTATTATTTAATGGATTTAGCGTAAAATCTTTAATTTTATTGTCTAAATTTATTTTTTCTTTAAGTATCAGTTCCATTACTATTCCTTACATTTTAAAATTTCAATATATTTAATACTTATTTTTAATTTATTAATAAATAAATTTTCAAACTCAGTTCTAATGTTTTCTGGTTTGTAGTCAGTGTTATGTAAATCGTCAGTGTGATAAATTACTTTGTAATTATCAGTTTTTTTTATTAACTCTAAGACAGAGTTATAGTAATCTAGATGATCTGTTTTAAAATATATTTTTGAATTGTCTTTTAGCAGAGGTCTTAAAGTATTAAGTAAGCTTTCTGACAATATTCTTTTATGTTCTTCACCTTCCCAAGGATCAGGGAAGTTTATAAAAAGACCGGAAAGTTCATCATGAGCTATAAATTCATTTAAATGAGTAGCATCATATCTTATAAATTTAATATTTTTTAAATCACGTTTTTCTGATTTTTTAGCAGAATAGACAAGTCTTTTAAGCCTTAGTTCATCACCAATAAAATTTTTGTCTTTATGTTTAGTAGCCATTTCAATAGTGAAATTACCGCTACCTGATCCTATTTCAAGATAAATACCATTTTCATTTTGGAAAACATTATTCCAATTGCCTTTTAGATTTTTAATTTCTTCACCTGAAAATATTAAATAATTTGGGTATTCAACCATTTCAAACATATATTTATTGTAATATCTTTTTGGCTTATTAAAAAAGTAAGTCCAAAGTTCCTGCCCATTATAATTAATCATTAGTTAATAACAGCTCCATCATCTTTTTTATATTTTTCAATCTTTTTATCAATTTCATATTTATCAGTTATTTCTTTTATATATTTGCTCATATTTTCATTTACTTTTGTTTGAAATAAGAAAGTTGATATTTGAGAATAAGCATATTGAATATCCATATTTTCAAAATCTTTAGTATGATCTACATAATATTTGCTAACTTCTTCCTCTGTTATTTTAACATCTTTACTACAAAGTATATCTGCGTAATATTTAAGTCTTATTTCTTTTTTTATTGTTTCAAGTTCATCAGCATTATCCTCAAAAAAAGTATTTTTTATTGCTTCTTGTTTTAATAGATTTTGTAATAGAATAGATTTTATTAAATCGGGATTTCCCTTAGTAAATACTAAGTCTTGTTTAGATAAAGTAACACTTTCTTCCATGTTGTGGACCAAATTGTATACTAAATCTTGTTCTAATCCAAAATTAATTTCTTGTGTAAGTTGATTTTTTATAATGTCATGAGCTTTAGAAAAAGATATGTTTTGTGATTCAAAGTAGCTTTTATTTTCATTATATTTATCAATTATTGTTGTTTCTGTAACAAGTAATCTTGGTTCAACAGTTTTTCTCATGTAAAGTCTAACTGCCTCATTTTGTTCTATATATTTAATTTCTTCAAGTTGTTCTTCAGTAAATTCATAATTATAGCTTTCATTATATATAGCTCTTGAAACAAGTATATTTTTTATTGCTTCAGGGTTATAATTAGCTTGTTCTAGTTCTTTTTCTGTTAATTCAAGTGATAACATTTTATTCTCCTTTATAATATACAAAATGGTGCCTAGGAAGGGACTCGAACCCTTATGGATTTCTCCGTCAGATTTTGAGTCTGATGCGTATACCATTTCGCCACCCAGGCACCTTGTTTATTTATGTAATATAATTTTATTAAATTTATGATAAATTGTCAAGACTTATTATAAGTTCAACAGGACAATGATCAGATCCCATAACATCAGTTAGTATTTTAGCATCAATTAAATTAGAATTAAGACTATTAGAAGTTATGAAGTAATCAATTCTCCAGCCTGTATTTTTTTCTCTTGCTCTCATTCTGTAAGACCACCAAGAATAAATTTGTTCTTTATCTGGATAAAAGTATCGGAATGTATCTGTATATCCATTTTCAAGAAGTTTTGTAAATTTTGTTCTTTCTTCAATAGTAAATCCAGCACTTCTGGTATTTGTTTTTGGATTTTTTAAATCAATTTCCTTATGTGCTACATTTAAATCTCCACAAACAATAACTGGTTTATTTTCATTAAGCTTATTTAAATAATTTCTAAACTCATCTTCCCATATCATTCTATAATCAAGTCTTTCAAGTTCAGTTTTTGAATTTGGAGTATATACGGTTATGAAATAATAAGTAGGGTATTCAAGCGTAATTACTCTACCTTCTGTGTCATGTTCTTCTATTCCAATTCCATAAGTAACATTAATTGGTTTTTCTTTTGTAAAAACAGCTGTTCCTGAATATCCTTTTTTTTGTGCATAATTCCAATAAGTATAATAATTTTCTAATGGAAAATCAATTTGACCGTCTTGAAGTTTTATTTCTTGTAAGCCAATAATATCCGGATTTTCCTTTTTTAAAAATTCCATAAATCCTTTTGTAAGTACAGCACGAAAGCCATTTACATTCCAAGATACTAATTTTTTCATACATAGCCCTTTCCTAAATTATGAATAAACACCGAAATCTTTATTATCTATTAATATTTCAAGTTTTTCATTATTTTTTATTGTTGGATAAATTTCTTTTATGAACCATTTAACAAGATTTTCATCTCTTTTTATACTAGTTCCGTTGTCTATAAAAACACTAATAGTAGTTATATTAAAATTTTGTAAACCTGTATTTATATCATTTAGAATTTGTTCTTTTGTTTGCCCTTGTGTACAAATTAAAAGTAGAACAGTATAATATTCTTGTTTTACTTTTTCAAAAATTTTATCTGTTAAGTAAAAATTTTTCTTTAAAGTCTTTATTCTATATTTATTATCAAAAGTTTCAATTCCTATAATAAAACGAATTTCAATATCTGAAAAAAAGTTTCTTATTTCATCAAGTCTTTTAACATAACCAAAGTATGCTTCAAAGTAGAGTATTTTAATATTTTTTTCATATACTATACGTCTTATTTCTTCTAAAGTAGAAATAGGTAATTCAAATACAGAAGCTGAATTAATAACTTCTAATACTCCAAATTCACCGGTTATGTTTTTAAGAATTTCCATATTTACATTGTTTATTTCATTTTCATCAGTAGAATTATCTAAAATATAGTTGCAAAAAGCACATTTCCCATAATCACAGGGAAGACTTTTTAATAATACAATTTCTCTTTTATTAACATAATCAGTTATTTTACTATATCTATTCATTAAAATTCTTCAATTTTCCCTTCTTTTTTCCACCAAGCTGCAATATATACAAATGGAGTATCTAAAGTAGAAATAATAACTTTTAAAAAGTAAGTTGAAAACATAATACTAATTAATATTTTAAAATCATATATACCAGCAAAAGCTACAAGGGTAAAAATAACATTATCAACTATTTGACTAAGTATTGTACTTAAATTGTTTCTTATCCATATATTTTTAAAGCTTGGCCATAAGCTTCTTATTGCTTGGTATGCGTAAATATCAACTAATGAAGAGCAACCATAAGCAGTAAGAGAAGCGAATGTAAGTCTATAAAGTGGTGCAAATAATGCAACCAAATGTGGTTGAGCTGTATCTTCAGGAGCAACATTAACGTGTATTGCAATACTCATTATTATTGTCATAAATATCATAGTTGCAAATCCAATTGTAATTACTTTTTTCGCATATTGTTTACCATAATTTTCAGATAAGATATCTTCAATTAAAAATATTCCACCATATGCTATATTTCCCATGGTTGTAACTACACCAAATATAGTCATAAGTTTATTTACTTGTATATTAGCAACAACTATTGATAGGGGGATAAAAATTAATATACCGACTTTTCCCCATTTTTTATATGCGATTAATATAAATGTATAATTAACTATTATATATATAAGCCACAAAAGTTCATTTAATGTGAATATATTTTTCATTTTTTAATTCTCCTTTTTTTAGTTAAATATCTATGAAAGATACTAACATAAAAACACATAAAATACAATTTGAAAAGAATAGAGAGCTATCTATTTTATGAAAAAAATAAAAAAAATACTGATAGAAAAAATCCATATTATAAAAATTATTGCATAAAATTTTACCATTTAATATTTCAATTTTTTTTTGTATCTTTTTTGTTTTCATGTAAATTTTTTCTTCTGAAGTGATAACATCATTATCATTTTTAATAATTAATTTAATACAATGGGTATATACGTTAATTTTGTTATGAATATTTTCTAAAAATTCTAATTCAACATACATTTCTTTAGTGACATTGTTAATTAATTTGCTTAACATAACAATATTCTCTGTTTCTTGTAAATAATTAAAACAAAGAACAATGTTTTTAATAGTTTCAATTGACTTTATTATACTAGTTTTACCTATTCCATTTCTCCCAAATATTCCTTTAATTCTAAAATTGTCAGGATTAAATTTTTGTAAATTATTTTTATAAAAATCAATTTGAAATTCATTAGATATACTTTTTAGGGATAAAAGAAAAAAATTATTCATAAAATTCCTCCTTTATTTACATTTTGTAATTTATTTCACTGTTTTTTTAGGAAAAAGTCCAGAATTTTAATAAAATTTGTTGAAATTTGTATAAAATTTAATTGTTGTGAATAAATTAAAATTTTGAAATAGATACCCTTTCAGTTATTATTAAGGTTAAGAATTATCTGAATATTTAGAATATGAATTTAGAAAAAAATTAAATAAAAAAAGGGAGTGTCCGTAAACAAATCCCAATATACATATATATTATTTATCATTATTTTCATTACAAAGTGACGAAGCGAATACTAATGCCATGATTAAATTAAAAATTATAAAAGGTGGAAATAAAAATGAAAGTAGAATAAATAACCACCCAACAGGATGCAATAAATAACTTAATAAAAAAATCACAAATAAAAGTATAAAATTTTTATTTTTATTCATAATGTTTAATTTTCCTTTTTTTATTTTAATTATATCACTTCACTTAACTAAAATCAATATTAAATGTGAAAATGACAAAATTAAACATATATAATTTTTGATTAATTATTATTAAAAAAACGTGAAAGTTCACAAAAATAAATAAACAGGGCTTAACCCTGTTTTTATTAATTTCAAAATATATTCTTTAAAATGGTCCCCAGACGCGGAATCGAACCACGGACACAAGGATTTTCAGTCCTTTGCTCTACCGACTGAGCTATCTGGGGTTGGCGGAAGTGACGAGACTCGAACTCGCGACATCTTGCGTGACAGGCAAGCACTCTAACCAACTGAGCTACACCTCCAAAAAAATGGTGGTCACAACTGGGCTCGAACCAGTGACCCCCTGCTTGTAAGGCAGGTGCTCTCCCAACTGAGCTATGCGACCTAACAGAAGGAATAATACAGTATTAAATAAAATTTGTCAATAACTTATTGAATTTATTTTTTTTTTATTATATCATTTATATGAAAGGGGAGATTTATGAAGATAATGATTTTAACTGCTTCTACAGGTGCAGGACATAATCAAGCAGCAAGAAATATAGCGAATGAATTTTTAAAATTGGGCAATGACGAAATAGAAATTTTTGATTTTTTTATGGATACATCTAAAAGAGCAAATGAATTTGTTACAAAGAGTTATGATACGTTCGCTAATAAATTTCCAAATACATATGGCTTTATTTATAACATATCAAATAGAAAATTAATAAATGATATATTTATGAAAAATCTATTTTTTAAAGTAAAAGATAGAGTTAAGAAAAAAATTCTCGAAGATAATCCAGCAGTTATTGTCTCAACACATCCTATGAGTGTACCTTTAATAATGAAAATATTTGAAGAAGAGAATATTACAATACCGTTTGTTCAAATAGTTACTGATTTTAAAGCACACTATATTTATGTTGATAAGGGAGTTACTGCATATATTACAGGTAGTGAGTATACTAAAGAAAATTTAATAAAATGTGGCGTAAGTAGTGATAAAATATTTGTATATGGAATACCTATTAGAGATGAATTTAAAACTGTAAATAAAAGTGAAACAGAAACGTTTAATATACTTTTAATGGGTGGTTCAATGGGTCTTAAAAAGATGGAAGATTCTGTTGACGTATTATTAAATTCTGATTTAAATGTAAAAATAACAATAATTTGTGGAAATAATACAGAACTTAGAGGAAAACTTGTAAAAAAATTTAAAGATAAAATTATATCAGGTAAAACTGAAATTAAAGGTTTTGTTAATAACATTGATGAGCTTATGGACAAGTCAAAACTTATTATCACAAAACCTGGTGGTCTTACTTCAACAGAAGCTATTAATAAGCAAATACCTATGATTATTCCGTTTTCTATACCAGGACAAGAAGAAGAAAATACAGCATTTTTAGTTGAAGAAAAAATGGCTATTAGTATTAATGATATTGATGATTTACCTAAATATGTAAAAATGTTATTGGAAAATAAGGAATTATATAACGAAATAGTTGATAATATGAGAAAATTATCTGAAAGTTACTCAGTTGAAAAGATTGTTGATTTAGTACATAATTTGAAAAATAACTAAATAATGTGGATAAAAAGTAAAAAGATATTAAAGAATTATGAAAACTATGATATAATATGGATTATTTAAATCAAATTGAAGAAGGTAATCTATGAAAATACTAATAGTTATGAATGAATACTTTTCCAAAAGCAATGGTATGAGTATATCTACGCAACGTTTTGTTGAGCAATTTAAAAAAATGGGAAAAGAAAATGAAATAAGAATTTTAGCAGGTAGTTCAAAGGGAACTCCTGATTATCCACTACCTGAACTTATAGTGCCAATTTTTAATTCAATAATTAAAAAACAAGGATTTTCTTTTGCTAAAGTAAAAAAAGACGTTGTATATGAAGCTGTAGAATGGGCAGATATAATCCATCTTGAAGATCCGTTTTATTTATGTTCATATACTGCAAGAGTTGCTAAAAAGATGAATAAACCTTGTATGGGAACATTTCATTTATATGCTGAAAATATGACATATTCAGTAGGATTAGGGTGGCTTAGGCCAGCTAATGTTTTAATAACTTGGGCATTTAAACATTTTGTATATGAATATTGTAGTGATATTCAATGTCCAACAGAAGCAGTTAAAGAAAGACTTATAAGATACAAGTATAATTCAAATTTACATGTTATTTCTAATGGTATACATAAAGATTCAATTGTACCTCGTAGTGAAAAACCAACTCAATTTAAAGATAAATTTGTAATAATAAGTGTAGGTCGTTATTCTGTTGAAAAAAATCAAATACTTTTATTTGAGGCAATAAAAAAATCAAAATATGCTGATAAAATACAATTAATATTAGCAGGTAAAGGTCCACTTGAAAATAAATATAGAAAATTAAGCGAAAGTTTACCTAATAAAGCTATACTTGAATTTATGTCTCAAGAGCAATTAAGAAAAACAATCTCATATTCTGATTTATACATACACTGTGCTAATGTTGAAGTTGAAGGAATGTCATGTATGGAAGCATTTGCAAGTGGTTTAGTTCCTTTAATATCAAATAGTTATTTATCTTCAACTAAACAATATGCATTAAGTGAGAATAATTTATTTAAAGCAAATGATTCAGATAGTCTTAGAGATAAAATTGATTATTGGATAGAACATCCTGAAGAAAAAGAAGAATTTAGTAAAAAATATATTGAGTTTGCAAAAGAATATGATATAGAAAATTCTGCGAAAAAATTATTTGAGATATTTGAAAATTTAGTAAATAAAAATAATTAAATATATTTTAAGCCTTTAATTTAGTGAAAAATACCACTATTTTATTGGCTTTTTTTGATGTAAAAATAAATACAATTTTTTATTATTTTGTGTTATACTTACCATAAAGGAGTCTGTAATGATAGAAAATTTTGAGAAAGTAACGGCTTATGCAAGAAGTTTATTTAAAGAAGATAAAGATATATTAGAAGTAAAAAAATATGGTATTGATAATAAAGTTCCTATAGTAACAGAAGAGGTACTTAACTTTATGTTATTTTTAATTAAACACAATAAGTATAAAACTTGTCTTGAAATAGGAAGTGCAATTGGTTATTCTGGTAAATATTTAGCTAAAAATTTACATTTGACAACTATTGAAATTGATGAAGATAGATATAATATGGCAAAGAAAAATTTAGAAGGGCTAAATGCTGATATTTATCTTGGAGATGCACTAAATATATTGCCTAAACTTTCAAAAAAATTTGACTTTATTTTTATTGATGCTTCAAAAAGTCATAATATGGAATTTTTTAATTTATCATATGAAAGACTTAACGATGGTGGTATGATATTCATTGATAATATAGCATTTAGAGGATATATATGTGAAAGTGAATATAATAAAAGGTACAAAACAATAATTAATAAATTAAAAGAATTTATTAATTATTTAAATGAAAATTATGACTTTGTCTTCTTACCTTTCGGTGATGGAGTAGGCATAGTTACAAAGAAAGGAATATAATATGAAAAAAATAGTAATTTCTTTAGGATTAGCAGCATTTTTAGTATCATGTTCATATGTTTCTAAAGATTATAAACAAGTTATGGGAGAGCAAAAAACTGAAAAAATTGAAAAAAAACCGGGTAAAGACACAGAATTAGGAAATAAGAGTAATGAAGATATATTATCTAATGAACAATTATCAAAACAAGTTTTTGACAGAAGTAAAAGAAAAGTAAATACTAATTTAAAAGGTGTTTGGGTTTCAACTGTATTTAATTTAGATTTCCCAAAGAATAAAGGATATAATCCTGAGGTTCAAAAAAGAGAAATTGATAAATTAGTTGAAAATGTTAAAAATTGGGGATTAAATGCTATCTTTTTACAAGTTAAACCTACAAATGATGCGTTTTATAATTCAAAAAATTTACCTTGGTCTATGTATTTAACTGGTATAGAAAATCAATATCCTGGTTATGATCCTCTAGCATATTTTATACAAAAAGCACATGAAAATAATATTGAATTACATGCATGGATAAATCCATATAGAGTTGCTATGACAACAGATCGTAGTAAATTGTCTTCTAAAAATGTAGCAAATCAACATCCTGATTGGGTATTTGAATATGATGGTAAACTATATTTAAATCCTGGAAAACCTGAAGTTGTAAAATATTTATATAATAATATAGAAGAAATAGTTAAAAACTATAACATAGATGGTGTTCATTTAGATGATTATTTCTATCCATATCCTAATGGAGCTAAGAAAATCCCTGATTTTGATATTAGAGAATATCAAGAAAATGGAAGTTCATTTAATACACTTGGAGATTTTAGAAGAAATAATGTAAATGATTTAATAAAAAATTTATCTACATCAATTCATAAATTAAAACCAAGTATTTCATTTGGAATAAGTCCATTTGGTATTTGGAGAAACCAAAGTACAGATTATAGCGGTTCAAATACAAATGGATTACAAGCATACGATGATTTATATGCTGACAGCGTTAAATGGATGAGTGAAGGTTGGATTGACTATATTGCACCTCAAATATATTGGCATATTGACCATCCAAAAGCAGGTTATGAAAAACTTGTTAATTGGTGGAGTAGTGTATCAAAAAGAACTAATACCCCATTATATGTTGGAGAGGGAGTATATAAAGTAAATGAATGGCCTAAAGGCGAAGTGAGAGAACATAAAAATATAAGAAATCAAAATTCTGCTGTAAAAGGTTACATATTATTTAGATATGATACACTTTTAAACAATAAATGGATAATTGATGAGATGAATTAATATGGATTTTAAATTATACTCAAAATTTAAACCTACGGGTGATCAACCACAAGCAATAGAAAAACTTGTAACTAATTTAGAAAATGGAATATATGAGCAAATTCTTTTAGGAGTTACAGGTTCAGGAAAGACATTTACTATTGCTAATGTAATAAATAGATTAAATAGACCTGCTCTTATTTTAGCACCCAATAAAACATTAGCAGCTCAATTATATAATGAGTATAAAAAATTTTTTCCTGAAAATGCAGTTGAATATTTTGTATCATATTATGATTATTATCAACCGGAAGCATATATTCCACAAACTGATACATATATTGAGAAAGACTCATCAATAAATGAAGAAATAGATAAATTAAGACACGCTGCTACGGCAGCTCTTTTAACAAGGAGAGATGTAATTATTGTAGCGTCTGTTTCAGCAATTTATGGTTTAGGTTCAAAAAAAGCATATAATGATAATGTTATTCCAATTGATAAAAAAGTAGGAATTTCTAGAAAAAAATTAATTAAAAGACTTATTGAACTTAGATATAATAGAAATGATATGGTACTTGAAAGAGCTTCTTTTAGAATAAAAGGAGATATTATTGATTTACTGCCTCCATATCAAGATAGTGCATACAGATTTACATTTTTTGATGAAGATTTAGAGTATATGTACGAGATAAATCCTTTAACAGGTAAAAAGATTAAAAATTTAAAAAGACTTGCAATAATGCCTGCAACTCATTATTTATCAACAGTTGATAATCATAATATGTTTATGAAAATAAAGGAAGAACTTAAAGAAAGAGTAGATTTTTTTGAAAAAAATAATAAATTATTAGAAGCACAAAGAATAAAACAAAGAACAGAATATGATATGGAAATGATAAGAGAAATAGGTTATTGTAAAGGAATTGAAAATTATTCAAGATATCTTGCTGATAAAAAGCAAGGTGAAACTCCTGATACTTTAATTGACTATTTTCCTGATGATTTTATTGTATTTATTGATGAGTCTCATATAACAGTTCCACAAATAGGTGGTATGTATAACGGGGATCATTCAAGAAAAAACATGTTAATTGAAAATGGTTTTAGACTACCAAGTGCCTTTGATAATAGACCGCTTAGACTAGAAGAGTTTTTCGCTAAAATTAATCAAGTTGTATATGTTTCAGCTACACCAAGTGATTACGAGCTTACAAATTCTAAAGATGAAATAGTGGAACAATTAATAAGACCTACAGGACTTATTGAACCAAGTATAGAAATCAGAAAAACAAAATATCAAGTTGATGATTTACTAGAAGAAATAAAAAAGGAAGTTGAAAAAAATCAAAGAGTTTTAATAACAACTTTAACTAAGAAAATGGCAGAGGAATTAACTGACTATTATTTAGAATTAGGAATTAAAGTAAGATACATGCACTCTGATATTGATACAATTGAAAGAGTTGAAATAATAAAAGGCTTAAGAACAAAAGAGTATGATGTACTTATAGGTATTAACTTACTTAGAGAAGGTTTAGATTTACCGGAAGTAGCATTAGTTGCAATACTTGAAGCAGATAAAGAAGGATTTTTAAGATCAAGAAGATCACTTATACAAACTATGGGTAGAGCATCTAGAAATGTTGAAGGTAGAGTTATACTTTATGCAGATACAATAACAAAATCTATGAAAGAAGCGATAACAGAAGTTGACAGAAGAAGAAAAATACAAAATGACTATAATATAGCAAATAATATTAATCCTAAAACTGTTACTAATAGCTCTGTTGATTCACTTGTAGAATATGATGAACAAGAGACTGTTACTGAAAATACAGTTGAATTTAAAAATATAAAAGATATAGAAAAACAAATATCCAAATTAGAAAAAGAAATGAAAAAATATTCAAAAGAGCTTAATTTTGAAAAAGCAATTGAAATAAGAAATAAAATATCGCAATTAAATAAAATTCTTATGGAGGTTATGTAGTGAAAACCTATACAGTTGGAGAAATAAATAATATTATAAAAGAATATCTTGAAAGTGTAGTGATGCTTAAAGCTTTTTGTGTTGAAGGAGAAGTATCAAATATTACGTATCAACAAAGGCACATGTATTTTACATTAAAAGATGAAAAAAATAATATTAAATGTGCGGGTTTTAACTATATAGTAAATGATATCCCAAGAAACTTAAAAGAGGGAGATCATGTTAAAGTTTATGGGAAAATAAATGTATATAATGTCAATGCAACACTTCAAATTGTTTGTAGTAAAGTTGAAAAAATTTCAAATATTGGGGAACTATATAAAAAGCTTGAAGAATTGAAACTAGAATATCTTGCCAAAGGATATTTTGATAAAGAAATAAAAAAGCAAATACCCAAGTATCCAAAAAAAATAGGTGTGGTAACAGCTCATACAGGTGCTGCAATACATGATATTATAGATACAACACAAATTAGAAATAATAATGTTGATATATATGTATATTCAGCGAAAGTGCAAGGAGAAGGTGCAGGTTTATCAATAGCTGAGGGAATAAGAGTTTTAAATAATAAAAATTTAGACCTTGATTTAATAATAGTAGGTCGTGGTGGTGGAAGCATAGAAGATTTATGGGCATTTAATGAGCGTGAAGTTATAGAAGCTATATATGAATCTAAGCTTCCAATAATTTCTGCTGTAGGACATGAGGTAGATGTCTTATTATCTGACTTTGCAGCAGATTTAAGAGCAGCAACACCAACTCAAGCAGCACAGCTTGTTGTACCTGAAAAAAAAGAAATTCTTAAAATGATTATAGAAATGAAAAGAAAATTAAATGTTGATTTGATGCAAAAATTAAAACTTCAAATAAAAGAAGTAGATAATTTGAAAAATAACTATTATTTTAAAGAATTTTATACAAATAGGATTTTAAGTAACTATCAATTAATTGATAAATATACTATAAGACTAGAAGAAATCATGAAATTAAAATTAAACTATGATGAAAAAATTAAAAGAATTGAAAGTATAAAGAAAAATCTTGACAGTATTATTTTAAATAAATTGGAAAATAAGAAAATCAAAATTGAAAGTTTGAAAAATAAGCTTGAGAAATATAATTTGAATGAATTATATGATAGAGGTTTTAGTATAACACTTGTGAATAATAAATTAATAAAAGATGTAACACTAAAAAAAGGTATGAAGTTAGAAACTGTTTATAAAAATGGTAAAGTATCAAGCGAGGTGAAATAACGTGTCAAAAAGAGAAGATTACATAAGTTGGGAACAATACTTTATGGGTATAGCATTTTTGTCTGCACAAAGAAGTAAAGATCCTGTAACTCAAGTAGGAGCTTGCATAGTAAAAAATAACAAGATTATAGGTATAGGATATAACGGGTTTCCAAGAGGAAGCAGTGATGATATTATGCCTTGGACAAAAGTAGGAGAAGTATTAGATACAAAACATCCTTATGTAGTTCATGCAGAGCTTAATGCAATATTAAATAGTATTAAAGATTTAGAAAATAGTACAATATATGTAACTCATTATCCTTGCAATGAATGTGCAAAAGCCATAACACAATCAGGAATAAAAAAAGTAGTTTACTACTCAGATAAACATAAGCATCATGAATTATTAAAAGCTTCTACAAGAATAATGGAAAATGCTGATATAAAAATTGTTAAATATATTGATGAAAAAAATGAAATTAAAATAACTTTTGGAGATTAGAGGACAGCTATGTTTGATTTTTTGAAACCAGTACCAAGTATAAAAATAGAACAACTAAAAGAAGATATGGTTTTAATAGATGTACGAAAAGAGGAAGAATATAAGGAAGGACATATAAAAGGTTCTAAAAATATTCCATTAGATAAAATAGAAAGTTTTTGTGGAGATAAAAATAAGAAAGTATATGTCATATGCAGAAGTGGAAGAAGAAGTAAGATAGCAACAAAGTACTTAAATAAAAAAGGTTATGATGCCTATAATGTATTAGGTGGAATGCTTGAATGGGAAATGCTAAAAGTAAATTTTTATGATAATGTTGAAGATAGTTTGTTAAAGTTTGCAGTGATTATTACAAAATTTAATGATGAATTTGTATTTTGTAAGCACAAAAAAAGAGATACATTAGAAATTCCAGGTGGACATAGAGAATTTGGTGAAGATATTCTGACTACTGCAAAACGTGAATTATATGAAGAAACAGGAGCAATAAAATATACAATTACTCCTATATCTATTTATTCAGTTACTGTAAAAGGTGTTGAAACTTTTGGTATGCTATATTTTGCAGATGTAAAATTATTTGAAAAAGAATTACACAGTGAAATAGAAAAAATAGTTTTTTTGAAAAACTTACCTAAAAATTTAACATATCCTGAAATACAACCTAAATTAATAAGTATAGCCAAGCAAAAAGGGTTTATTAAATAAGAAATAGAGGAAATAATTATGTATGAATACTTGACAAAGACCGAAAAAAAAGGTTTAAAACCAATCACAATATGTGATCTAAAAAAAATATTTTTAAATGTAGGGGTTGAAAAAGGCGATGTATTAATGGTACATTCATCAATTTCATCTTTAGGCTATGTTGTTGGAGGGAGCGAGGCTATATATGAAGCTTTAATTAGTATAATTGGTCCAGAGGGAACTATAGTTGTTCCATCTCAAACAGTTGATATTTCAGATCCGGCTTCTTGGCAATATCCTCCAGTACCTTCAGATTGGTTTGAAATTATCCGTTTGGTTTGCATTCTCCTTTGTCTAAAATGTATGATTTAAATGCTAAAATTTTAATGATAGGAACAGATTTTGAAACCAATACATCAATTCATTTAGCAGAAAATTTTCTTGGAAGAGAAACAATTATAGAAAAAAGTAAAATGAAACATAATGAAATAGATAAATGGGTAGAATTTAAAAATATTGAGGTTGATATCTATGATGATTATCTAGAAATTCAAAAGTTATTTTACGATTATTTATCCATTAAACCCATAAAAGTTAATGAAGCTGAGATTAGTTGTTTCAGATTAAAGGAATGTGTTAATTTTTCAAAACAATATTATCTTGATAGGGGTAAGAAGTGAACGTATTTTTAAGGAATAAAATCTATAGATTAATAACTATATCAGATTGTTTATCTTTAATAGGTGACTCAATTTTTTATTTAGCATTAATTGCGTATGCTAATAAACTATAAAATAATATTATGGCTATATCTATAGTAACAGTTTCAGAAACATTACCTCCATTTTTTTCAGTTTATACGGGATATTTAGTTGATAGAACTAAAAATAAAGCTTTTGCTGATATAGTTTCTAATTTGTTGAGATTTATTATTTATGTTTTAGTTGCAATAGTTTTATACATTTATAATGGTATTACAACAATTATTATCATATCTATATTAAATATCTTATCAGATTTAATAGGCTCTTATTCAGATAACTTAAGATTTCCTATAATCTATTCAATTATTCCAGAAGAGGATATGGAGGAAAGTTTTTCTTTTTCTAATATTACATACTATATTTTCTCTTTTGGTGCTAAAGTATTTGGTGGGATTATATTATTGCTTTTGGGTTCAAATTTTATTACATTTTCAATTTTAAACAGTATAACATTTTTAGTTGCCGGTTTAATGATGATACATATTTTTTCAGATTTAAGATTTAAAATTTTAGAGTATGAGAAAAATTTAAATCAAGATAATGAAAATAATAATGATATTAAGATTTTTAGAAGTATATTAAGGCTTTTAAAGAATAAAAAGATAATGAAAGTGCTTCTTCCAGTGTCGCTATCAAATTCTTTAGTAGCTTGTTTACTATCTTTCATGTATGTATATATTAATAATCCTAAAATATTGAGTCAGTTACCATATGAAACGATTATTAGTTTATTGGGAGGTATATCAGTTATTGGTATAATTGTAGGAAATTGGGCTTCAACTAGATACTTTAAATCATTTTCAATATTTAAGTCTCTCAATTTTATGTTAATTATCTTAGGTATGATTTCTTTTCTTTTATTTACTAATTCAAATATATATATTTTATTAATTTTTATTTTTATCCTATTTGGATTTGAAGGAATTTTATCTCCCCAATTTAGTCTATATTTAATGGAAAATCAAGATTATGATAGTCTAGGTGTTTCAAGTGGAGCAATCAATACCTTATTAGCAGTTACAATACCAGTACAAATTTTTATAGTTTTAACTAGTGCAAATATTTTTGGTCTTTGGTTTTCAGAAATATTATTATTTGTTTTTGTTATAACTTATCTGGCTTTGGTTAATAGATTGGACAAAAAATATGAGGATTAAGAATACTATTATGAAAGGAAAAAAATGAAAAGAGAAATGACTATAATAGGGGTAATTATGTTTATTCAAGGTATATTACTTACAGTTATTCCTATGTATATGGAAAATGTATTAAAAAATGATGTATTAGTTGGAATAATAGCAACTATAATAGGATTAATAATTCCCATTTTAATATAGGAATAAAACAATACGTGAAAAATATTAGTGAAGAAAGAAAAAGCATTAGTATTTATGAAATTGCATTCTTTTTTGCATTGTGTTGTGTAGTTACCTTAGTTTTATCAAATATTTTGGAACCAATATTTCATTATTTTAAATTAATTGAAGATACTTCGTTGTATTCTGATGCTTCAACAAGTATATCACTTGTGGTTTATACAGTAATAATAGGATCTATATTTGAAGAAATGCTATACAGAGGTTTTTTACTAAGAAAATTGGAAAAATATGGTCCATTTTTTGCCGTTATAACATCTTCAATATTCTTTGGAACAACACATCAAAATATATATCAAGTTTTTGTAATAGCTATTGCAAGTACAATTATTGGATATGTTGCGTATAAATATTCATTTAAAATTGCAGTTTTACTTCATATAATGAATAATCTTAATGTTGAAATAAACTCACAATTAGCAAATATAAATGCATCATACAGTACATATTATCAATATGCACTTTTCGTCTTATCACTTATAATTACAATAAAATATAAAGATATAATAAAAAATATTAATATATTAGATAGATTTAAGCATGAAAAAGAAAGTTTTAAAACTTTTTTTACAAGAATACCTGTCCTAATTCTACTTTCTCATGACATATTTTTTACGATTATATCGGCATTTTAAATAAAAGCTCTAGAGTCTTAAATTCTAGAGCTTTATTTTATTGCAAGTAAAATCACCCTTGATTTTACAAGAATTTTCTTGATTTTATTGAAAAAGATGTGATACTATCATACGTGAGTTTTTAGATGGTAGAAAAAAATGAGAAAAATTATTTTAGGAATTATGACTTTAGCCAGTATTAGTGCGATGTCGTACGATTTTGAGGCTAATATAAAGGTTGGATATGATTTTTTTAGAAATAGTACAAATGTAAAATCTGAAAGAAAAAAATAATGCATAAAGATCCAGATGTAGTAGATGTTCCATATAGTAGAGGTTTTGTAATAGGTGCTGAAATTTATCCAATCCACTTTTTAGATAGAAAGCTAAAATTAGGTGCAGGTATTGAATATAACTTTGGAGAAACAACAGTAAAATATAGAAATTTGAAGAATAATACTAATGATTATTCAGTAACTATGATACCTATTTATGCAACATTAAAATACAATTTCTATAAACATAACAGTGGATTAAATCTTTATACATTCGGAAGAGTAGGATATGCTATTTCAAGAGAAGTATATGATTATGGAAGGCAACCATACATTCAAAATAGATTTAAAAATACTAGTGGTGTTTACTACGGTTTAGGATTTGGGCTGGATTATAAATATTTCTTAGCAGAGGTTTTATATGATGGAAAGTATTTTTCTAGAATGAAAAAATATACTATATCTACATCTACAACATCGTTTGCCACCCCTGCTAATTTATCGGATTCGTATGATACTAGTATTAGTATAACATCTTATACATATTATACATCACATTATTTTCATCACAAGCTTGGTGTAAGATTAGGGTTAATATTGGATACAAATGATTTTAATAAACCACAAATTCAAGATTATCCAAAATGTGTAGAAAAGGTAGTAGAAAAAATTGTTAAAGTACCTGTAAGAGCTAAAGAAAAGACATTACGAATAAAAAAATAAATGTGAAAAATTGATTTTAGCATAATTGATATGATATATTAAAATAAAAAGGCAAATGATATGAAGAAAATAGAAATATGTTTACAAAATATTGACGATATAATACTTGTAAATAAGTATGAATGTATATCTAGAATAGAGCTTAACAGTGCAATTGAAGTAGGAGGACTTACACCAGATATAAATTTATTGAAAAATGCAAGAAAAGTTAGTAATAAGAAGATAATATCAATGATAAGAATACGTTCAGGTAATTTCATATATACAGATAATGAATTTGAAATTATGCTAGAAAGTGCAAAAAATATTATTAATTATTGTGATGGATTAGCTTTTGGTGCATTGAATGAAGATTTAACAATAGATGTAGAAAAAACTAAAAAAATTATAAACTTGTGTAGGGAAAATAATAAAGAGTTTGTATTTCATAGAGCTATAGATATAGTTAAAGACTATAAAAAATCAATAGAATTACTAGATAAATTAGGTGTTGATAGAATACTTACAAGTGGTCATGAAGTAGATGCAGTTTTAGGTTTTGAGAATATAAAAAGGTTAAATACAAAATGTGAAATTTTGATAGGTTCCGGAATAAATATAGAAAATATTAATTTATTTAATGGGTATAATATCCACGGTACATTTTCAAAAAGAGTAGATTCAAAATTATTCGGTTATTATTTAAAAGTAGATGAAAAAATATTAGATAAAATAGATAAAATGTATAGTTTTTAGGCTATACATTTTTTTCTTTGAATATTTTTATTTTCATATAATTTTTATTTGAAGCTATAAGCGGCTATTTAGTGAGTTTAAAAATAAAAGTTATGTCAAAGTCAATAAATACAATCCTTAGAATTGCCTTAGAATTATCTTAGAATTGTCAAAATCTATTGATTTTTAAAAATTCCTATGTTAAACTTTATTAAATCAAGCAGGGAGGATTTACTTATGAAAAAAATGTTTGTTTTAGCGGTAGTAGCACTTACAGCTATAACAGGATTTGCATATAAAAAGATGCAAACAACTAGTAAAAAAACAATGATTGTAAAAGATAAGAAAACAAATCCTAAAAACTACAGAAAAATTTATTTAGCAGGAGGTTGTTTTTGGGGAGTAGAAGAGTTTTTTGAAAGAACACCAGGAGTAGTAAATGCCATTTCAGGTTATGCAAATGGAAAAACGAAAGATACAAGTTACAATTATATCTCACAAACAGGACATGCTGAAACTGTTGAAGTTACTTATGATGCAAGTAAAACAGATCTTGAAACATTATTACAACAATATTTTACTATAATAAATCCAACTAGTGTAAATAAACAAGGAAATGATGTAGGAACACAGTATAGAACAGGAATTTATTATGTAAATGATGAAGATAGAGAAGTAATTACAAAAGCACTTAATAATTTACAAAAGAAATTTGATGCAAAAGTAGTAGTTGAAAATTTAAAATTAAATAATTTTATTGTGGCTGAAGAGTATCATCAAGATTATTTAAAGAAAAATCCAAATGGATATTGTCATATTGATCTAAGTAAAGCAGGTCAGGTAATAATTGATAAAGATAGATATCCAAAAAATTTAAAAGGATTAACAAAAGAACAAATAGAAGTTACACAAAACGGTAATACAGAATATGCATTTTCTAATGAATATTGGGACAACCATAGACCTGGTATATATGTTGACATTGCAAGTGGAGAACCTTTATTTTCTTCAGCAGATAAATTTGATTCAGGTTGCGGATGGCCAAGTTTTACAAAACCTATTGTAGACTATGTTGTGACATATAAAGATGATTTTTCATTTAATATGCATAGAACAGAATTAAGAAGCCGTAGTGCGGATTCTCATTTAGGACATGTATTTAAAGATGGTCCGGCAGATCGTGGAGGATTAAGATATTGTATAAATAGTGCAGCAATTAAATTTATACCTCTTGATGAAATGGAAAAAGCAGGATACGGATATTTAAGACATTTAGTGGAAGGGAATTAGTTCAAAATGAGTGAAAATATTTATTTATGGTCGGCATATATAGGAGGGATTATTACTTTCTTATCACCTTGTATATTTCCAATATTACCGGTTTATTTATCAATATTAGGAAAAGATGGTAAGAAAATATTAAATACATTCTTATTTATATTGGGATTATCAATAACATTTATACTTTTAGGATTTAGTTTTGGGTTTATAGGACAATTTTTGGTAAATCCTACTGTAAAAAAAGTATCAGCAATAATTGTAATATTACTTGGATTACATCAAGCTGATATACTAAATTTTAGCAAACTTAAAGAAACAAAAACGGTAGAAGTAAAAAAACAATTTAAAAGTAGTGCTGTAGAGTCATTTGTTTTAGGGTTAACTTTTAGCTTAGGTTGGACGCCTTGTGTAGGACCAATACTTGCAACAATATTATCATTAACAGTTGATTCAGCTTCACAAGGATTTGGAGCAATATTAATGGCATTCTTTGTTCTTGGATTTGCAACACCATTTTTAATCTTTACAGTATTTTATAAATATATAAACAATAAATTAGGATTTATTAAGAATAATTTAGAAACTATAAAGAAAATAAGTGGATATTTAATTATAATTTTAGGTATTTTGTTATTCTTTGATAAATTTGAAGCAATAGTGACATACTTTAATGGAATAAGTTTAGGAGGAATAAAATGAAAAAATTAGCAGCAGCAGTAATGTCTTTAGCATCTATATTTTCAGTAGCAGCAGGAATTGATGTAAATTTAAAAGATATTAATGGAAAAGAGGTAAAATTAAGTCAATTTAGAGGAAAACCAACATATATAAAAATGTGGGCATCTTGGTGTCCTATATGTCTTGCGACTTTACCGCATACACAACAATTAGTAAGAGAAAAAAATAAAGATTTTAATGTAATAACAGTAGTTTCACCAGGACATATAAATGAACAAACAACAAAAGAGTTTTTAAAATGGTGGAAAAGTTTATCACAATATGGTGATATACCTGTCTATCTTGATGAAAGTGGAGAATTAATAAGAAAAGCAGGAGTTAGAGCATATCCTACAAATGTTTTCCTTAATAAAAATGGGGAAATTAAATTTTCAGCTCCAGGACCTATCTCAAGTGAGATTATAAAAAAACACATCAAGGAAAGAGCAAAATAAATTAGTTAAATTTCAATCTCTCTATAAAATATAATTGTTATTACGGGATCAAATCAATGGTTTGGTCCCTTTTAAATTTAACTTATTTTTATGTTAATTTTTACCTATTCATGATATAATAATAAGCGAGGTGTAAAATGGATTTTATTAGAATAAAAGGAGCTAGAGAACACAATTTAAAAAATATTAACTTAGATATTCCTAAAGGTAAAATGGTTGTTATAACAGGTGTATCGGGTAGTGGAAAATCTTCAATAGCTTTTGATACAATTTATTCAGAAGGACAAAGAAGATATGTTGAAAGCTTATCAGCATATGCAAGACAATTTATTTCACAAATGAAAAAACCTGAATTAGATAGTATTGAAGGTTTATCACCAGCAATATCAATAGAACAAAAAAGTGTTTCAAAAAATCCAAGATCAACTGTTGGAACAATGACAGAAATATATGATTATATGAGATTATTGTGGGGTCATATAGGTATAGCACATTGTCCTTTATGTAATAAAATAGTTAGTAAAAAATCAATACAAGAAATTATAGAAGAAGTATATGCAAAATGTAATGAAAAAGATAAATTAATCATATTATCACCTGTAGTAAAAGATAAAAAAGGAACTTTTAAAAATCTGTTTATTTCATTACAAAAACAAGGATTTCAAAGAGTAGCTGTAGATGGTACTGTATTTGATCTTGATGATGAAATAGAAATTGATAAAAATAAACGACATAATATTTATGTTATTGTTGATAGAATAATAATTAGAAAAGATGAAGAACAGGAAATATTAACAAGAATCACAGAAAGTATAGAACAAGGTATAAAGCTTTCACAAGGTAGCATTGAAGTTGAACTTAATAAAACTAGATTAAAATATAATGAGAATTTTGTATGTGAAAATCATGAAGATATAGCTTTTCCTGAAATTGTACCAAGATTATTTTCATTTAATGCACCTTATGGTGCTTGTGAGAAATGTAATGGACTTGGCTCAGCATTAGTAATTGATGAAAATAAGATAGTAATTGATAAAAATTTACCGTTAAATAATGGAGGAGTTTTTGTTTGCGGAGGAAGCTCAAAAACTTCATGGACTTATAAAATGTTTACGGATTTTTTAAAAGCTCATGATATTGATGAGAATTTAAGCTTTTCACAACTTTCTGAAAATCAAAAGCAAATTTTGTTTTATGGAACTGACAAAAAATTTAGATTTACTATAAACACTAAAGAATATAATTATGATGGATATAAAACATTTGATGGTATTATATCTCTTGCAAATAGAAGATACAAAGAGTCATTTAGCGAAAGTATAAAAGAAGAGCTTGAAAACAAGTATATGATTGAAAAAACTTGTAGTGAGTGTCATGGTGATAGATTAAAAGATGTAGTTTTAAATATTAAAATAAATGAAAAGTCTATTATTGATGTGACTAAATTAAGTATATCTGATGCTCTTATATTTTTTGAAAATTTGGAACTTACAGATAAGGAAAAGAAAATAGCTCAAGAAATATTAAAAGAAATAAGAGAAAGACTTAGTTTTATGGTTAATGTAGGTCTTGACTATTTAAGTTTATCAAGAAATACTAGAACTTTATCAGGAGGAGAAAGTCAAAGAATAAGACTTGCAACTCAAATAGGAAGTAAACTTACAGGTGTTATTTATGTTTTAGATGAACCAAGTATAGGACTTCACCAAAGAGATAATGAAAAATTATTATCAACTTTAAAAGATTTAAAAAATATAGGAAACACTCTAATAATAGTAGAGCATGATGAAGATACTATGAGAGAGTGTGATTATTTAATTGATATAGGTCCTGGTGCTGGGATTTGCGGAGGAAATATAGTCGCACAAGGTAGTCCTAATGAAGTTATGAAAAATGAAAATTCAATAACTGGAAAATATTTAAGTGGTAAACTTAACATAGAAATACCAAAGAAAAGAAGAAAAGCAACAAAGTTTTTAAAATTAAAATCATGTACGGGTAATAATTTAAAAAACGTTGATGTTGATATACCACTTGGAGTATTTACTGTTGCTACAGGAGTATCTGGAAGTGGAAAGAGTACTCTTATAAATCAAACTTTATATCCAATATTAAGCAATGAACTAAACGGTTCAAAACTATATCCGCTACCATATAAAAGCATAAGTGGTATTGAAAACGCAAAAAAAGTTATTAATATTGATCAAAGTCCAATAGGAAGAACACCTAGGTCAAATACTGCGACATATACAAAGATTTTTGATGATATAAGAGATTTATTTTCAAAAACAAACGACGCAAAAATACGTGGATATGATAAAGGAAGGTTTTCTTTTAATGTAAAAGGTGGAAGATGTGAAGCTTGTTCGGGGGCAGGTATAGTTAAAATTGAAATGAATTTTTTACCTGACGTATATGTAGAATGTGAAATATGTAAGGGTAGAAGATACAATAATGAAACTTTAGAAGTAAAATATAAAGGAAAAAATATTGACGAAGTTTTAAATATGACAGTAAGAGAAGCGTATGAATTTTTTACAAATATTCCATCACTTAATAGAAAATTAAGTACTTTAATAGATGTTGGTATGGATTATATTTCACTTGGTCAAAGTGCAACTACTTTATCAGGGGGAGAAGCACAGAGAATAAAACTATCAAGTGAACTTTCAAAAACAAGTAATGGAGATACAATATATATATTAGACGAGCCAACTACGGGACTACATTTTGAAGACATTAGAAAATTATTAATAGTTCTTAACAGATTAGTTGAGAATAATAATTCAGTAATTGTAATAGAACACAATTTAGATGTAATAAAATCAGCAGACTATATTATTGATATAGGTCCTGAGGGTGGACAAAATGGCGGACAAGTCATAGCACATGGAGAACCTGAAAAGATATGTAAAAATAAGAAATCTTATACAGGAAAATTTTTGAGCAAAATTTTAAGGAGGAAAGATAAATGAAAGGGTTTGACATTAAAAGATTAACGCCGCTTATTTATGTGATATCGGTATTAATATTACTTTTAATTACATTCAAACTATTGGTGTTTTTACTACCTTTTGTAATAGCAACAGCTATTGTAAGTGTTACAAACCCAATTGCAGGATATCTTAGTTCAATACTGAAAATAAAAAACGCAATTGCTAAAGTTATAACTTTAACTTTATTTTATATGATAATCTTTTTAATAGTTTTTATTGTATTATTTAATATAACGGTAGAAGTTGTTAGATTTGGAAATGAATTAGCACAAAATTCTCAATCACTTATACAAGCAATTAATGATTTATCAAAAGAAATTAATTCATATATATCATTTTTACCAAAGTACACAATTGATTATGTAAATAGTACTATAGTTAAATTGGTTAATTATATTTCAAATTACGCTTTGATAATACTAAATTCAAGTATAAGTTTAGTAAAAAAGTTACCGACTTTAACTGTATATACAATAATAACAGTATTATCATCTTTTGTAATTTCAAGTGATAAAAAAGAAATAGTAGATTTTTTTGAAAAGCAAATGCCTGTTACTTGGATTGAAATGTTTTTCAAAATAAAAGAAAATGTTTTAACTATGATATTTATGTATCTTAAAACACAATTAGTATTAATAACATTATGTTTTTTTGAATTAATTATAGGACTTAATATAATAAATTTATATACAAATAAAATAAGCTATGTACTTATAATAGCCATTGCAATAGCATTAATTGATGCTTTACCTATACTTGGAACTGGAACTGTTTTAGGTCCTTGGGCTCTTATATCTATTTTACAAAAAGAATATATTTTAGGTGTAAGCTTACTTGTATTATATGCAATTATTACTTTGGTTAGACAATATAGCGAGCCTAAATTATTAAGCAAAAATGCAGGAATACACCCACTTTTAACATTAGTTGCAATGTATAGTGGATATAGAATATTTGGAGTTCTTGGATTTTTATATGGACCTATAATTATGACTATAATTAGAATTGTATTTACAAAAGAAATAGAGTATGGATTTTTTAAGTATTTAATTAATGAAAAAAGGAAGGAAATAAATGAAGAAAATATTTAATGTTTTGTTTTTTATATTCGCAATTTTCATACTGTCATCTATGTATATGTATTACGATATATTTTATAAATCATACAAGACGGATAATAAAGAGTTAGTAGTAGAAAAAAAATACAACTTTAGAAAAATATATAGTATGCTTAATATTAATTATTCATTAGCAGACAAAGTATTTTTTAAATTAACGCAAAATGATAAGAAAATAAAAAGTGGTAAATATATTTTAAAACCTAAAATTACTAAATATGAAATAATTTCTATGATTATTTCTTCAAAAAGAGATGAAATATCTTTAACAATACCTGAAGGATTTACTTCAAATCAAGTGTTGGCAAGAATAGAAGCCTTAGGTTTAGCAACAAAAGAAGAAATGTTGTCTGAAATGAAAGAATATACTTTCTATTATCCTCATTCTGATAACTTTGAAGGATATCTTTATCCGGAAACATATTTTTTCAACCAAGATAGTAGACCTAAAGAAATACTTGATAAAATACTTGAAACTTTTTTACAAAAATTTCCGCCGGCAGATTATCCTAATAAAAATGAATTTTATAATAACTTAATTTTAGCATCTATAGTTGAAAGAGAAACAGAAAAAGAAGAAGATAAACCTATAATTGCAGGTATATTTAAAAATAGACTTAAAATTAATATGCCTTTACAATCAGATGCCACATTAAGATATGAACTTGAAAGAAGAGCATATAAAAAGGATTTATTATCTTCAAAGTCTAAGTATAATTCATATAAACATAAAGGGCTTACACCTACACCTATAAGCAATCCAAGTTATGATACAATTATAAAAACTATGAATCATACAGACACTTCATATTTATATTTTTTTATGTATAATAATAAGACTTATTATTCAAAAACACACACAGAACATTTAAGACAAAGAAAAGAAAGCGGACATTTAAAATAATGAAAAAATTAATATTTTTATTGGTATTTGTAATTAGTTGTACTTCAATAAATACAAATAAATCAAAAATTGATTTAAATAATGAACAAGTTATAAGAGTAAAAGACAGTAAAACAAATGAAATAACAAAAATTACGCTTGAAAAGTATCTTTATTCAGTTGTAACTTTTGAAATGGGGAAAAGTTTTCCTATTGAAGCCTTAAAAGCACAAGCTATAGCTGCAAGAACTTATGCACTGAAAAATATCTTAAGAAATGTAAATAAAGATTTTGATGTGTATAACGATACTTATTCACAAGTTTATAGAAAAATAGATAATGTAGATAAAAAAATAGAAGATGCGGTAAATGATACGAGAGGTATAATTATTGTATATAATAATAAACCTATTGATGCACTATATCATTCAAGCAGTGGAGTAAAAACTAAATCTGCAAAACAAGTTTATGGAAATGAAGTTGAATATTTACAATCTGTTGAGGATTATACTACAGATAGATTTTGGGAGTACTCGATAAAATTATCGGACTTATCTAAGATTTTAAATATACAAGTATCAGAAATTAAAGCTAAATTTGAAGATGAAATTAGTGTAGAAGAAGTAATAATAAATAATGAAACTCCAATAAAAGTTGCAAAATTTAGACGTTTACTAGGAAATTCAAAGTTAAAAAGTGCAAACTTTAATATGCATGTTGAAAATGGTAGTGTGTATTTTCAAGGAGTAGGATATGGACATGGGGTAGGAATGTCACAACATGGTGCTAAATATTTAGCTAAGTTTTATAACTATACTTACGATAAAATACTTAAGCACTATTACACTGGAGTTGAATTAAAAAAAATATATTAGGAGATATATGAAAAAAATATTAATTGCATTTTCTGGTGGACCCGACTCTGTTTATCTATATTATCATTTAAAGAAAATGGGGCATATTTTATATATTTGTTATGTTAATCATAATTTAAGGGAAGATGTGAACAATGATATAGAATTTGTAACCAAATTTTGTAATGATGAAAAAGTTCCATTTGTTATTAAAAGTATAAATATATCAAATTTTAGTGAAAATATAGCAAGAGAAAAACGATATATTGAACTTGAAAAAGCAAGGGTCCAATTTGGCTGCGATTATATTGCTACAGGTCATAATATGAATGATAATGTTGAAACAATATTATTTAGACTGGCTAGAGGAACAGGAATAGAAGGTCTTAAAGGAATACCTAAAAAACGAGGAAATATAATTAGACCTATAATTGATATTCAAAAAGAATATATATTAGAATATCTTGATAAAAATAATATAAAGTATTTAAGAGATTATACAAATGAGCAGAATATATATTCAAGAAATATTATAAGAAATAAAATTATACCTATTTTAAAAGAGATAAATTCAAATGCTATAAATAATATTGCAAATTTAATAAAGCTTGTAAATGAAGATGATGAAAAAAATAGATATATTATTACTGAATTAAAAAGAAATAATATAAATATTAATAAGAATAAAGTTGATGAAATTAAGTCAACACTTTTAAAATCAGGAACAAGTATAAGATTAAACGAAAAGTATATTTGGTATAATGGATATAATTTTAAAGGAATAAAAGAATTAAAAAATAGTGATTTTTCTTATTTCTTTTATAATACTATAAATTTAAACGAAAATTTTAATATTTACGAGTATAATATTAGCTTTGCAAACGGAGTGACTATAAAAAATAAACTTGAAAAAAAAGAGTATAAAATATATAATGTAGAAAACGTTTCAAAACTAATAATAAGAAATAGAACAAATGGAGATAAGATAAATTCAAAGAAAATAAAAGATATTTTGATTTCAAAAAAAATTGAGCGTTATGATAGAGATAAAATACCTGTTATAACTGATGAAAATAATAATATTTTGCTCCTTGCAGATATTAAATCATCAGATTTTGTAAAAGAAATTAAAAATATTAATGAATTAGAAGATAATAAACTATATGTTTCTATTGAAAGAAAGGGGCATAAATGTTAGAAAATAACGAAGATGATAAAAAAGAACAAGAAGAGACACAACAAGAGGAAAAACAACAAGAAAAAGAAGATAAAAAAGATGAAATAGATGATGATGAATTATTTAAAAAAAGAATAGAAGAAATACGAAATCAAAATTCAAAAATGCCATTTAATAAAATGGGCAGTCCTATATTTTTTGTTATCATAATTGCATTAATTTTCATGGTTTACTATTTTTCAAAACGTGATATGGTAGGTAAAATTAATCAAGAAGTAACATATACTGCATTTATATCAAAGCTTAAAACCGGAGATATAGCTGAAGTATATGAAAAAGACGAAAATATATATGGAGAAGCTAAAAAAGACAACAAGGTTTATTATACAAAAAAAATTACTAATAGAATTGGTGAAGATAAATATTTAATTGAAACAATAAATAGTAATCAGGATATAAAATTATCATCACAAAGTACAGCATTAAAACAATCATTTTTTAACCTTATATTTAGTTTAGCACCATTACTTATCTTACTTGGTATGTTTATATTCTTATCAAGAAGAATGATAGGTGGTGGAGGAGCAGGAGGAGTTAATCCATTTACTTTTGGTAAAACAAAAAGTAAGATTAAAGAAAAACCGATTGTTACTTTTGATGATGTTGCTGGAGTTGATGAAGCTAAAGAAGAGTTAAGAGAAGTTGTAGAATTTTTAAAAGATGCAAGTAAATTCTTAAAAGCTGGAGCTAGAGTTCCAAAGGGTGTACTTTTATTAGGAGAACCGGGAACAGGTAAAACACTACTTGCAAAAGCTGTTGCAGGAGAGTCAGGAGCATCATTTTTCAATATTTCAGGTTCTGAATTTGTTGAAATGTATGTAGGGGTTGGGGCTTCAAGAGTAAGAGACTTATTTGAAGAAGCAAAAAAAGAAAAACCGGCTATAATATTTATTGATGAAATTGATGCTATAGGTAGAAAAAGAAGTGTTGGTCGTTCAGGCGGTAATGATGAAAGAGAACAAACCTTAAATCAATTGCTTGTTGAAATGGATGGATTTGAAACAGATTCACAAATAATAGTAATAGCAGCAACTAATAGAGATGATATATTAGATTCTGCACTTTTAAGATCAGGAAGATTTGATAGAAGAATTTCAGTTGCAGCACCTGATTTAAAAGGAAGAATTGACATATTAAAAATACATGCAAGAAATAAAAAATTAGCAGATGATGTAAGATTAGAAGATATTGCAAAAATTACACCGGGATTTGTTGGAGCAGATTTAGAAAATATCTTAAATGAAGCGGCAATACTTGCTGCAAGAGATCAAAGAGATGTTTTAAAAATGGCAGATTTAGATGAAGCTGTTGATAAATTAGGACTTGGCTTAGGTCAAAAAAGTAAAATTATTACAGCTGAAGACAAAAAAATGTTAGCTTATCATGAAGGTGGGCATGCTTTAGTAGCAAGTTTAATACCTGATACTGATAAAGTACATAAAGTTACAATAATCCCAAGAGGTAATGCAGGTGGTTACACAATGACATTACCAGAAGAAACTTTAAATAAGAGAAGTAAGATGATACTTGCGGATATAATGGTAGCATTTGGTGGTAGAGTTGGAGAATATTTGGGAATGTCAGATATAGGAACTGGAGCATATTCAGATATTCAAAAAGCGACATATTATGCTAAATTATTCGTTCAAAGTTATGGCTTAGATACTGAATTAGGACCTATAAATCTTGAACAAAGTAGACAGGAAGAATATGCTTTTGTATCTTCAAACAGTGATGAAACAATGCGTGAAATTGATAGAAGAGTAAGAGAACTTTTAAAAGATTTATATGATAAAACTGTAAAATTATTAAGTGAACATAAAAAAGAATTAGATGAAGTAGCAAGTCTTTTATTAGAAAGAGAGACTGTAACAGGTGCAGAAATAAGAGCAATAGTTGCAGGTCATACTCATCAAGAAGTTTTAAATATGAGTGATGAAGAAATAGCAAAATATTATTAGTATCATATGGAGAGTTTATGGAAATTAACAAAGATTTACATGAGAAAATTTTAGAAATAAATGAAAGTATAAAAGAAGATGTCGATCAGAAGATAAGAGAGTATAAAGCGGCATTTAATTATGACAATAAGAAGTTTTTTTGTGAAGTTGCATTTTGCATATTAACGCCTCAGTCTAAAGCTCTTAAATCATGGGAGATAATTCAAACTTTAGATGAAAATGGTTTACTTTATAACGGGCAATATGAAGATATAGTAGATTATTTAAATGCAATAAGATTTAAAAATACTAAAGCAAAAAGACTAAT
Source organism: Caviibacter abscessus (assembly GCF_001517835.1). NCBI lineage: Bacteria > Fusobacteriati > Fusobacteriota > Fusobacteriia > Fusobacteriales > Leptotrichiaceae > Caviibacter > Caviibacter abscessus. The sequence goes on along the minus strand of NZ_LOQG01000001.1, from coordinate 187,876 downwards.
AATGTTAAGAGAGTTAATGACTGTAAATGGAGAGCTAAATCCTAAAAAAGTTTTAATGAGTAATGGAGATGTAAAAAAAATAAGGGAATGGATAATTAAAAACATAAATGGTATGGGTCTTAAAGAAGCAAGTCATGTACTTAGAAATTTAGGTATGGGAGAAGATATTGCAATTTTAGATAGACATATATTAAGAGTGCTTAAAGATTTACATGTTATAGATGAAATTCCTAAAACATTAACATATAAAAAATATATAGAAATTGAAGATAAAATGAGAGAATATTCAAAATATTCTAAAATTACAATGGATAGACTTGATTTAGTATTATGGTATAGACAAGTTGGATATATATTTAAATAAAAACATATAAAGAAAGTGTCAATTAAATTTTTTTAATTGGCATTTTTTGTTTTTAGATATTCGTACACAAGTATTATAAATACTTGAAAATATGGGATAAAATGTAGTATAATCTATATAATTGGGAGGAGAAAAAATGATAGAAAAAATAAAAGAAATTATAATGGATCAACTTGACGTTGAAGAGAATGAAATAACTATGGAAAGTTCTTTAGTTGAAGACTTGGGAGCAGATTCTTTAGATATTGCAGAACTTATGTCATCATTTCAAGATGAATTTGATGTTGAATTAAATCCAAAAGATGTTGAAAAAATAAAAAAAATAAAAGATTTAGTGGCATATATTGAAAATCATAAACAAGGGTGATAACTTTGAGAGCTAGATTATTAAACCTTATGGAGAAAATCGGTTATAAATTTAAAAATGAGAAATATTTATTAGAAGCTATAACTCATAGTTCATATGCACATGAACATTCTTATCTAGGTATAAAAAATAATGAAAAATTAGAATTTTTAGGTGACTCTGTTTTAGATTTAATAACTACTGAATATCTTATAGAAACACATAAGACATTTAATGAGGGAGAGCTATCTAAATTAAAAAGTCAGATAATAAGTGAAACTGTTTTTTCATCAATTTCAACAGAAATAGGATTAGGAGATTACTTATATTTTAGTAATGGAGAAATAGCATCAGGCGGTAAATATAGAAAATCGATATTAGGAGATGCTTTTGAGGCGTTAATTGGGGCAGTATTTAAAGACTCTGATTATTATACAACTAGAGAAGTGGCACTGAATTTATTAAAAAATAAAATAGAACATATAAATGAAATAGAAGGTGTAAGAGATTATAAAACGGATTTACAAGAATATGTACAATCAAAGTATAAGATAACACCGGAATATATACTTGTTGATACAGCAGGTCCAGACCATGACAAAATATTTAAAGTTAATGTCATTGTAAATGGTCAAATTAGGGGAGAAGGAATTGCTAAGAGCAAAAAAGAAGCTGAAAAATCTGCTGCTAAGAATGCACTTGAAAATTGGGAGTAATTATGATAAAAAAAGCAATTTATGCGGGTAGTTTTGATCCTATAACTAAAGGTCATTTAGATATAATAACAAGAGCAAAAAATCTTACAGATGAATTAGTAATAGGAGTTTTATATAATATAAATAAAAAAGATTATTGGTTTACTGTTGATGAACGTATAGAAATGATTAAAAATAGCATAATTGAGATGGGACATAGCTTAGACAATATCAAAGTTATTTCTTTTAATGGACTTTTAGTTGAACTTATAGAACAAGAAAAAATTGACGTATTAATAAGAGGATTGAGAGCAATATCTGATTATGAATATGAAGTACAAATTAATTTAATTAATGATATGCTTAGCAAAAAATCATTTGAAACAATATTTTTAAATGCTTCAAGACAATATCTATATCTTAGTTCAAGTGTAGTAAAAGAAGTAGCAGTAAATAACGGAGAATTATCATACTTTGTTACAAACAATGTAGCAAAAATGTTAAGAGAAAAGGTTGAAAAAATAAATGGCTAAAGAAAGAGTAACATATATATGTTCAGATTGTTCTTATAAAACTATAAAATGGGTAGGGAAATGTCCTAATTGTGGTGCTTGGGGAACTATTGATGAAGAAATAATTATGAAAGATTTGGATAAATTAATTACTAAATCTGTACCGGCACAAAAATTAGACGATATAAATATAGAAAAAGAATTTAGAATAAATACTAAATATATTGAATTTGATAGAGTGTTAGGTGGAGGTTTAACTAAAGCGGAAGTGGTTTTAGTAACAGGAGCTCCTGGAATTGGAAAGTCAACTTTTTTAATATCATTGCTTAATGAATATTCAAAAAAAGTTAGCACTTTATATGTTTCGGGCGAAGAATCTTTAAGACAAATAAAAGAAAGAGCCAATAGGTTGTCTATATCTTCAAATAATTTATTTTTATTAAATGAAACTAAATTAGAAAATATTATCGGAACTATAATTGAAAATAAACCGAGTGTTGTTGTAATTGATTCAATACAAACTCTTTATTCTGAAAATATTAATTCATTGCCTGCCAGTATAAGTCAAATAAAAGAATGTTCTTTAAAATTAATAGAAATTGCTAAAAAATATGATATTGCTTTCTATATTGTTGGGCATGTCACAAAAGATGGGAAACTTGCAGGTCCAAAATTATTAGAACATATGGTTGATTGCGTTATTTCTTTTGAAGGTGATGAAAATAATTATTATAGAATAGTAAGAAGTACAAAAAATAGATATGGTTCTACAAATGAAATATCAATATTTGATATGAAAGAAACTGGGATTGAAGAGGTTAAAAATCCTTCCGAATTTTTTATAGCTTCAAGAGAAGAAAAAAATATTGGAAGTATAATAGTACCTTGTATTGAAGGAAGTAGAGTAATATTATTTGAGATACAATCACTGATATCAAATGCTATTTATGGTTATCCCAAAAGAATAATACAAGGATTTGATAAAAACAGAATGGAAATATTACTTGCGGTTTTATCTAAAAATATGAAAACAGACTTTAATACAAAAGATGTATATATAAATATACCCGGTGGAATAGAACTAGATGAAAGGGCAAGTGATATGGCTATTATTTTATCACTTATTTCAACCATTAAAGAACAAGCTGTGAGTGCAAAAATTGCAGCATTAGGAGAGCTTGGTTTAAGAGGTGAGGTAAGAGCGGTATCATTTATAAAAAAAAGGATAAAAGAGCTAATCAAATTAGGTTTTACAGGAGTATATTTACCAAAAGTTCATGAAGAGGACTTAAAAAAAGAAAAGTTAAATATAAAGCTTAATTATATTAACAATATAAGTGAGCTTATAGAAAGGATAAACTAATGTCATATAGAGATAGAAATGAGCTATTTGACCAAGTGTTTAGTATAATGGCTCCAGGACAACCACTTAGAAAAGGTGTTGATAGAATAAAAGAAGCTTCACTTGGTGCCCTTATAGTTTTAGCAGAACCAGATGAATTAAAAAATATAATTGAAGGCGGATTTACTCTTTATACTGATTTTACACCTCAAAAATTATATGAACTTGCGAAAATGGACGGTGCAGTAATAATATCAAAGGATATAAAAAAAATATATGGTGCAAATATTCAATTACAACCGGATCATAATATAGAAACGGATGAAAGTGGAACAAGACATAGAACAGCACATAGAATGGCAATACAAACAGGTCATATGGTAATTACCATATCTGAAAGAAGAAACAAAATTACTGTTTTTAAAGACAAATTTAAGTATATATTTGATTCTATAGGTGACGTTTTAATTAAATCATCACAAGCTATTATGTCTCTTGAAAAATATTCTAGTATAACGACAAAGTATTTAAATAATCTTAATTATTCTGAATTAGAAAATATGGTAACTCTTGATGATATAATAAGTGGAATCAGATTTTATTCACTGTTATTTAATATGGATGATAAGGTTATTCAATATATATCAGAACTTGGAACAGAAGGAAAAACTTTACAATTGCAGCATACTGAAATTATGCTAGGGCAAAAAAATAATTTTATAAATTTAATAAAAGATTATTCAAATTATGAAAATGATAAAATAGAAAAACCCGAAAAAATATATGAAAAAATCACACAAGTTGAAAATTTAGATATAACAGATGATGAGGTAATTGCTAAATTACTTGGATATAATTTGAAAGTTGTTATGACAGAAGATATATTAATTCCTAAAGGATATAGACTACTTAATAATATAAATAGGCTTAGTAAAAAAGATATAGATAATATTATTGAAGAATTTAAAGATATTCATGGTATATTAAGTGCTACATTAGATGATATACAACATATAAAAGGGATTAATAAAAATAAAGCTGAAAAAATAATTAAAGTTAATACAAGATATAGAAACACAATAAAATATGAAAAACAATAAGCAGTTTGAAGGAAGGTGAAAAATGAAAAAAATACTTTATATTTTTATTATTATATTTACTCTTATAAGCTGTAGTGGCAATAGAGAGGAATTAAATATTTATACTTGGAGCGAGTTTATACCTGAAGAAGTTATAGAAGAATTTGAGAAAAAAGAGAATATAAAAGTCAATGTAAGTTACTATGAAACAAATGATATGATGTTATCAAAATTATTATCTGGAACAGATGAATATGACATAGTATCTCCATCAACTGATTTTATAATCACTATGAAAAAATTAAATTTAATATCAAAATTAGATAAATCAAAGTTAAATGGAATATTTGAAAATATCAGAATAAATAAAGATATCATAGATAAGTATGATAAGAACTTGGAATATTCAATTCCATATCAAATATTTGCAACAGGTATAAGTATTAATAAAAAATATGTTGATGAAAATGATAAAGATATTTTATCACAAAGTGCAAATATTTTTTCAAACAAAAAGTACTATAAAAAAATGACAATGTTAGATGATGCAAGAGAAACCTTAGGCTTAGCTTTAAGTTATTTAGGTTACAAAACATCAACTTCAAATGATAAAGAACTTGAAGAAGCCAAGAAATTATTACAGGAGTGGAAATCAAATCTTGTAAAACTTGATAACTTAAATTATGGTAAGGGTCTTATAGCCGGTGAGTTTTATATCGTACATGGTTATCAGGACATATTTTATGAACTTGATGAAAAGGATTACAAAGATTACATATTTTATCTTCCTAAGGGTGCATTAATGTACATTGATAGTATGGCTATTTTAGAAAAAGCAAAAAATAAAGAAAATGCATATAAATTTTTAAACTACTTGTATTCAAAAGAAAATTATAAAAAAACTGTATTAAAATTTAAAACACCAAGTGTGTTAAAAGGTCTAGAAGATATTAAAACTATACTTACGTTGGAAGAAGTTTTGAAAAATTCAACATTGCCTGAACCACTTGATGAAGTTTCAAAAGAAAAACAAGATAAAATATGGAATGATATAAAATTAAAATGAGGCAAAATTTATGATATGTGGTGTAGTTGCAGAATTTAATCCATTTCATAATGGACATAAGTATCAATTAGATGAAATAAATAAGCTTAATCCTGATATAAAGATAGCACTTATTTCAGGTGATTTTGTTCAAAGAGGAGAATTAAGTATACTAAGTACTTATGATAAAACTAGAATAGCACTTGAAATGGGCTATGATATAGTTGCTGCAATTCCTGATAAGTATAGTATACAAAATGCAGAAATATATTGTAGTTTTGCTGTTAAAATTCTTAATGAATTAGGAGTGGATTATCAAATATTTGGCGTAGAATCAAATGATATTTCTGATATTTATGCTTTAATTGAGACTGTTGAAAATGTAGATATAAAGCCCTATTTAAAACAAGGTTATAGCTATAATAAATCAATAAGTTTAGCTTTAGGTGATAAGTCTTATTTATATACATCTAATAATATACTTGCCATGGAATACATAAAAGCTATAAAAAAATATAATTTAAATATAAAACCTTTGTCAATAAAAAGGATAAATACAGATTATAATGACCAGATAATTAGAAGTAATTTTGCAAGTGCAAGTAAAATAAGAGAATTAATAAAAAGTAATGAATCTTTTGAATATTTAGTACCATATAAACATAAATTAAATTACATTCATTCATATGAAGAGAAATTATTTTCATTATTTAAATATATATTTTTGACTAGAAATAATGATAATATATATGATATGACAAAAGAAATTTACAACATAATAAAAAATAAATTAAAAATATCAAATAATTATTTTGATTTCATTAATAATATAAATTGTAGAAATGTATCAAAAACAAGAATTAAAAGATTAATGTTAAATGTTATTCTTAATATTAAAGATTTTGATATAAATAAAGAAGATGAAATTAAAGAAATAAAAATTTTAGGTCTAAATAAAAAAGGCGGAAAATACATAAAAAATATAGAAAAAGCATATGTTGACTATAGTCAATTTAAAGAATCTGAAGAAGGATTTTTATTATTAAAAGAGTATTTATTTGAGTCAAAAAAATTCAATAAATTAATATATTGGGAAAGTGAGAAATGATGTTTTTACTAGATAAAATTGAAAAATATCCAAGAAAAACACTGGAACAGTCACTAAGTGAAGTTATGAAAAGTAAAAATAAAATGATAGGTGGTATATATTCTCCTATAATATTTAATATGAAGTATGAGGAGATTAAATATAGTTCTATTGATGGAATAACTTTGTATGGTTGGCTTATTAAATCTGAAAATGCTACAAAAACTCTTATTTTTTGCCATGGAAGAAATAATAATAGAATATTTTGCCTAAGATTTCTACAACTTTTTTTAGATATGAATTTAAGTGAAAGTTACAATATCTTTATTCCTGATTTTAGAAATTCAGGAAAGTCTGATATTGCTAAAACTGGTTTTGGTTATTTTTTTGCAAGGGATATATACAGTACAATTAAAATGTTAAAATCAGAATTTTCATATAATAATTTTATACTTTATGGATTTTCACAAGGTGCTATGGGTTGTAGTGCAGTTCCTTATTTATATAAAGAAGAATTAAAAAATGAAAATATTAAAATTGAAAAATTAATATTAGATAGTCCTGTTGCAAATATAAAAAAATTGATATTAAAAAATGCTAAAATAAAAGGTATACCAATACCTAGATTAATAACTTATTTATCGCTTAAAATATTTAATAAACATATTGATTATAGGTTAGATGATATGAAGTTATCAACATTACTAGGAATAGTTTCGACTCTTATAATTCAATCAGAAAAAGATAACTTAACACCGTATGATATTGTTAAAGATGAATTTGAAAAATTTAATATTAGAAAAGAAAAAGATCAAACGCTTGCTAGTGTTCAATTTAAAGCTTTTAGAAAAGGGCAACATGTAAGAACATACTTAGAATATAAGCAAGAATATACGCAAACAATAAATAAATTTTTAGAAAGTGAGAAATTGTGAATAAATTAAGTAAAAAATCCTATATTCTTTATGGATTAGGTGTTTCATATTTTATGTTAGATCAATTATTTGTGCAGTGGTTAAATTATTTTTATTTACCACCTGAAAACTCTACATTACAACCAATTCTTACAGCAAGATACTTAATATTTGGTTTTATATTTATGAGATTTATTGATTCTATTGCAGATCCGATAGTTGGATATATGTCAGATCATAACAATTCTAAATTTGGACGTCGTTCATTTTTTATGATAATAGGTGGAATACCGTTAGCCTTATCAATGATACTTTTTTATTTTCCGCAAGGTAATAGTCAATTGCAATTATTAGCGTACTTTTCTATAATAGGTGCTGTTTATTTTATAGCGTATACTTTAGTAGGAGGTCCGTATAATTCACTAATACCTGACTTGGCAAATACAAAAAATGAAAGAATAAACTTATCAACAGTTCAATCAATCTTTAGACTTGTATTTACAGCAATACCTATGATTTTATCACCAAAATTAATAGCAATATTTTCAAAAGGTTCAACTGAATTACATGGATTTAGAAAAACTATTATTTTATTTTCTTTATTATCATTAATAGGTGTATATGCGTGTGCCTTATTTCTTGGTGAAAGAGAAATTAAAAATAAAAAAGAAATATCAAAAGGTGCTAGTTTTAGAGAAACTGTAAAACAATTATATAATAGAGAAATAATTTTATATTTCTTAGGATTTTTCTTTTTCTTTAGTGCATTTAATATTTTAAGAAATGTAATAAATTATTATGTAGTAATAGTAATGGGGAAAAGTACGAGTTCAGTTACTTTAATATCTGTGATAATTTTTGGTATTGCAGCAATATTTTTCCCGATAACAAATAAACTTACTAAAATATTTGGATTTAAAAAAATGATGATATCAAATATATCAGCGATAATATTAGGGACAATAGGACTTATGGTATTTAGAAATAATAATTTATCAATAATTTACTTTTTTTATGCTATAATAGGAACAGGTATTAGTGGTGCGGCATTTATATTCCCACCAGCAATGCTTAGTGAAATATCTACCGGAATAGCAAATAAAACAGGAATTTCAGTTGAAGGACTATTATTTGGAATACAAGGATTCTTTTTGAAACTTGCATTTATGGTACAAGCAATAATATCAATTTCTGCACTTATTTATAATAGTAAACCTAATAGTTTAGGACTTAAGTCTGCAAGTTATGATGGAGTAATGTTAAGTTTACTAATAGCAGTTATTTTATTTATATTATCAATGATATTTTATACTATGAAAAAAAATGAAATTTAATGGAGGTTAAAATGCAAAATAGAGAGTTGGAATCTATTTCAAAAGAAATTAGAAAAAAAATAGTTGAAATGATATATCATGCTAAATCAGGGCATCCGGGTGGTTCATTATCAATAGCTGATATTTTAACTGTTCTGTATTTTGAAGAAATGAATATTGATGTTACAAATCCGAAAATGGTTGATAGAGATAGATTTGTATTAAGTAAAGGGCATGCAGCACCTGCTTTATATGCGGCTTTGATGGAAAAAGGATTTATGGATAAATCATTAGTAACTCAACTTAGAAAATTTGGTTCTCCACTACAAGGACATCCTGATTTAAAGAAAATTGAATCAATTGAAATGTCAACAGGTTCATTAGGACAAGGACTTTCAGCAGCAAACGGTATGGCATTATCATCTAAAATGTTTGGTCCTGAATTTAGAGTGTATACTATACTAGGAGATGGTGAATTACAAGAAGGACAATGTTATGAAGCTGCAATGGCTGCAAGCCACTATAATCTTGATAACTTAGTTGCAATTATTGATAATAATAATTTACAAATAGATGGAGATGTTGATAAAGTAATGAGCATTTATCCACTTAAAGAAAAATTTGCTTCTTTTGGTTGGGAAGTAATTGAAATAGATGGTCATAATTATGATGAAATAAGAAATGCACTAAAAAGAGCAAGAGAAATAAAAAATAAACCAACAGCAATAATAGCAAAAACTATAAAAGGTAAAGGTGTATCATTTATGGAAAATCAAGCTGGTTGGCACGGTAAAGCACCTAGTAAAGAAGAATTTGAATTAGCGATTAAAGAATTAATGTAGGAGGTATGAAAATGGAAAAAAAGGCAACAAGACAAGCATTTGGTGATGCGTTAGTTAAACTTGGAAAAGAAAATGAAAATATAGTTGTGTTAGACGCCGATTTAACAAAATCTACAATGACTACATTTTTTCAAAAGGAATTTCCTAAAAGACATTTAAATATGGGAATAGCTGAAGCAAATATGATGACAACAGCAGCTGGTATAGCAACTACAGGTAAAATACCATTTGCATCAACTTTTGCAGTATTTGCAGCAGGGCGTGCATATGATCAAATAAGAAATAGTATTGCATATCCTAATTTAAATGTAAAAATATGTCCAACTCATGCTGGAATATCGCTTGGAGAAGATGGAGGATCTCATCAATCAATAGAGGATATAGCACTTATGAGAGTATTACCAAATATGGTTGTATTATCTCCGGCAGATGCAGTTGAAACAGAAAAAATGATATTTGAAGTAGCAAAATATAAAGGACCTGTATACATTAGACTTGGAAGACTTGTAGTACCTACAATATTTGATGAAAACTATAAATTTGAAATAGGGAAGGCTGTAAAAGTAAAAGATGGAAATGATGTAGCTATAATAGCAACAGGGCTTATGGTATATGAAGCAATGGTTGCAAGTGACATTTTAAAAAATGAACATAATATTAACGCAAGAGTAATAAATATGTCAACAATAAAACCTCTTGATAATGATATGGTGCTTAATGCTTCAAAAGAATGTAGCTTTATTGTAACAGTTGAAGAACATTCAATAATTGGTGGTTTAGGTTCAGCTGTTTCTGAATATTTATCAGAAGTAAATCCTACAAAAGTAATTAGACATGGTGTAAAAGATATATTTGGTCAAAGTGGAGAAGGAAATGAAATGCTTGACAAATATAACTTAAGAGCAAAAGACATAGTTGAAATTGTTTTAAACAATAGATAATCGCACAAGGGGGAATGATGAACAATCATAAATTTAGTGTTAAAAAGCTGCTTGTGGATAAAAGTATTGTATTTTCATCAGTTATAACACTTATAATAATCTTTATATTAACGTATACTTTTTCTTTTGGACTACTTAGTCTTAAAAGTTATAGCACCAAATATGAAGATTCAAATCAAATAATTGCGTATCTTAATGACTTAAGTGAAGAGAATAAAATAGAACTTAATAAAAAAATATTAGAAGTTCCTGGAGTTGCATCAATAAGATATGAATCAAAAGAAGTTGCACTTAAAATAAGTGCAAAGGAGTTAGGAGTAGAATTATCAAACGAAGAAAATCCATTAAATGATGTATTTTATATTTACTTAAAAAATGATGTGAACATTAATAAATTAAAAGATAGTTTAACAAAAATGAGTGAAATAAAAGAAATTGATTTTAGAACTAAAGCAATAGAATCATCAATGGCATTTAATAAGAATATTAGAACACTAACATACAATGTAACAATAGTTTTAGCATTATTTGGTGCTCTTATGATATATAATATAGTTGGATTTTCTGTGAAATCAAGAAGAAGAGTAATACATGCTAATTTACTTAGTAAAGTTGATCCGCAATCATTAAAAATTGCATTTTTTATGGAAAGTGTAATTACAACAATAATTGCAACAGTTTTAAGCTTTGGAATATATATTATTTTAAAGAAGTTTTTAATTGAAAGTATTACTATTTTAATACCTGCTTATACAGCATCAATATTTTTAGTAACTGAAATTGAAATAGCTATAGCAATAGCAGTAATAACAATAATAATTGCATTAATAATAAATTTCTTAATGATGAATAAGTATTATAAAATGTCTTATTATGAAACTGAAAAAGAAAAAATGGATGAATTAATTGAAAGTACTGTTGAAGAAAACATTGAAAATACTGATGAAAATATTGAAGACATTGACTTGGAATTAGGTGTTGAAGATGAAGAGATTAAAGAGTAATTTAATATTTTTAATTTTATTTTCTATATGTACAATAATTTCAACAGCAGACAGTCAAATTGATAAAAATCAAAAAAGAATAAATCAAATAAATAGTCAGGTAGATAAAAATAAAAATAAAATTAACAGTAATAATAAACAAATAAGTAACGCTAAAAGAACAGAAGCGGATATTCAAAAAGAAATAAAGCAATTAAATCAAAAAATTGTTACATTACAAAATGAATATAATATTTTGGAAGCAAAATATGTTGAATTATTGAAAGCTATTGGTAAAAATGAAAGTGAAATTAGAGATAGTATAAGAAAAATTAATAGTAGTAATGAAAAAATACAAATTAATAAATCTGAATATGCTACTAGAATATTAACTTTAGATAAAATAAGAAGAACAACAAGCATACCTAGTGAAAATAGCGTTGATCCTGCTTCAAGAGCAAAAAGAAAACACGATGGTAAAATTATTCTTGAACTTCAACAAAATAAAATCAAACAAATTGAAGAATATAAATCGGGTGTGGAGCAAAATAAAGCTAAGGTTGAAATTATTAAGCAAAAAAATATGAATGAAGCAGAAAAAATAAAGAAAGCTAGAATAGCGTTAGAAAATAAGAAAAAGGAATTAAACTCTGCTAAAAATTCTAAGGATAGAGCAGTTGCAGAACTTAAAAATTTACAAAACAGACTTCAAAAAGAAAATAAAAATATTGAATCTGATAATAAAAAATTAATAAGTGAAAAGAATAGATTAGAAGCTCAAATTAAAGCTATAATTGCAGCGGCACAAAAGAGTGCAAATAGCAACAAATCTGATAATAATTCTACTATAAAGAACATAGTAAAAGGTACTGGACAATTAACTATGCCTATAAATGGTAAAGTTGTTGTAGGATTTAAGCAAGAAAAAATACCAGGACTTAAGAGTAATGGTATTGAAATAAAAGGAACATTAGGTCAAACTGTAAAAGCAGCTGATACCGGAACTGTTATATACTCAGGAAATTTAGGAAATTTAGGTGGAGTTGTAATAATAAATCACGGTGGAATAATTACGGTTTATGGTAATTTATCAGGTATTAAAGTTTCAAAAGGAACTAGTGTAAAAAAAGGTCAAGCTATTGGGACATTAGGAAGAGATTCGACTTCAAAAGACACAGTTTTATACTTTGAAACAAGACAAGGTGTAAATATAGTAAATCCAATGAGTTATTTATAAAAAAAAAATACAGGGAAACCTGTATTTTTTATTAAAATTCAACTTTTACATTTTGTTCTACATCGTTTGTTGGTTCAAATAGTACTGCTTTTCTAAAATTAAATATTGAGAAAAATAGTGAATTAGGGAATTTTTCTACAAAAATATTTAATTCTCTGCAAGTTCCGTTATAATATTTTCTAACTGAAAGTATTTCGTTTTCTACATTTTTTAACTCTTCTTGTAAATTTAAGAATGAAGTATCTGCTTTTAATTCTGGATATGCTTCATGAAGCATCATAATAGATCTTAATGTTTTTGAAAGAACGTTTTCTTGTTGTAATATTTTATCAACGTTTTCAATATTTCCCATATCTATACTTATCATTTGATTTCTGGCATTTATAACTGCTTCAAGTGTAGATTTTTCGTGAGCTGCATATCCTTTAACAGTGTTTACCAAGTTGGGAATTAAATCTAATCTTTTTTGAAGATAAACTTTAACATTACTCCATGCTTCTTTGTTATAATTATCTAAAGTAACATATCTATTTTTTATTGATAATGAAAATAGAAATATAACTGCTAAAATAGATACGATAATAATGAAATAAATATTCATATTTTAATCCTTTCTATTAGTTATTATATAAATTATAGCTAAGTTTTATGCAAAAGTAAATATTAAAATGATAATCCTTTTTATTTTATTTAAAATTATGATATAATCAATTATATAAAATTTAGGAGAAAAAAATGGTAGATAAAAAATTTAAAAGGAATTTTTCTATTATTGCACACATAGATCATGGTAAGTCTACGATAGCAGATAGACTTATTGAAAAGACCGATACAGTATCTGAACGTGAAATGAAAGAACAATTATTAGATAGTATGGAGCTTGAAAGAGAGAAGGGTATAACAATTAAAGCTCAAGCAGTTACTCTTAATTATCATGCAAAAGACGGTAATACATATGAATTAAATCTTATAGATACACCTGGACACGTTGACTTTATATACGAAGTTTCAAGATCACTTGCAGCATGTGATGGAACACTGTTAGTTGTTGATGCAGCACAAGGTATAGAAGCTCAAACACTTGCAAATGTATATTTAGCATTAGAAAATGATTTAGATATTTTACCTGTAGTAAATAAAATTGATTTACCATCAGCTGATCCAACAAAAGTATTACTTGAAATTGAAGATGTAATTGGACTTCCTATAGATGATGCAGTATTAACATCAGCTAAAACAGGACTTGGAATAGATGATTTACTTGAAAAAATAGTAACGCATTTACCTGAGCCAAAAGGTGATGAAAATGCACCACTAAAGGCACTTATTTTTGACTCTCATTACAATGATTTTAGAGGTGTAATTACATATATTAGAATAATAGATGGAAGTATAAAAAAAGGTGATAAAATTAAAATAATGTCAACAGGAAAAGAATTTGAAGTACTTGAAGTTGGTATTTTTGCACCTAAAATGAAAGAAGTTGATGTTTTAAATACAGGTTCAGTAGGATATTTAGTTACCGGTATAAAATCAATAAAAGACACTCAAGTAGGAGATACTGTAACATTAGTTAATAATCCTACAGATAAACCTTTAGAAGGATATAAACCTGCACAAAGTATGGTATTTGCAGGGATATACCCAATATCAACAGATGATTATGAAGATTTAAGAGAAGCATTAGAAAAATTGCAACTTAATGATGCATCATTATCTTATACACCTGAAACTTCATTAGCATTAGGATTTGGATTTAGATGTGGATTTTTAGGTTTATTACACATGGAAATAATAGTTGAAAGACTTAGAAGAGAATTTGAAATTGATTTAATTTCAACAGCACCATCTGTTCAATATTATGTAACTCCTGAAAATGGGACTACACTTATGATTGATAATCCAGCAGAATTTCCTGAAGGTAGAAAATATATTGAAGAACCATATGTAAAAGGAACAGTTATTGTACCTAAAGATTATGTTGGAAATGTAATGGAATTATGTCAAGAAAAAAGAGGTACATTTTTAAATATGAATTACTTAGATGAAACTCGTGTTATGATAGAATATGATTTACCTCTTGCAGAAATTGTTATTGATTTTTATGATAAATTAAAATCAAGAACGAAAGGTTATGCTTCTTTTGAGTATGAACTTATTGGATATAAGGAATCAGATCTTGTAAAAGTAGATATACTTGTTTCAGGAGAGGCTATAGATGCTTTTTCTTTTATAGCACATGTTGATAATGCATATACAAGAGGTAGAGCAATAGCAGAAAGATTAAAAGATGTAATACCTAGACAACAGTTTGAAATACCTATTCAAGCAGCATTAGGTTCAAAAATAATTGCTAGAGAAACAATAAAGGCACTTAGAAAAAATGTTTTAGCCAAATGTTATGGTGGGGATATTACTCGTAAGAAAAAGCTTCTTGAAAAACAAAAAGAAGGTAAAAAGCGTATGAAAGCAATAGGTAATGTTGAAATACCTCAAGAAGCATTTTTAGCAGTACTTAAATTAAATGATGAATAAAAAGGAAATTCAAATGGAAAGAATAAAATTAATATTTTTTGATGTTGAAACAAATGGTCTTAAAGGTTCATCTGTTTTGTCTATATCAGCAATGAAAGTTGAGTACAATGTAGAAAAGAATGAAATGTATAAAACAGGGGAATTTGACAGATTTTATTTTAGAAATTATGGTGAAGAAATAAATTATGGTGCAATTAGCGTAAATGGTCTAACTGATGAAGAGATTGAAATTAGAAGATCAAAATCAAATGTAGATTATGCTAAGACATTTAAAGAAGATGTCCAAAGTTTTGTTGATTTTTGTGATGGTGCAAATCATTTTATAGCACATAATATTAGATTTGACAGAAGTTTTATTCCTTTTATTTTACCTGTACAATTTGATACTATGATTGAAAATATTAGTATGGTAAAAATTCCCAATGAAACATATGGGGGATATAAATGGCCTAAACTTAATGAATGTGCTAAATTTTATAATGTACCACTTGAAGACAGTGAATTACATCAAAGTATGTATGATGTTTTAATAATGGCAAGAGTATTTTATAAAATGACTAAAAATAACTTTACTAAAAATAGAATACTTGAATTTGTAAAAGATAATATTGGCACAAAATTTGAGGGATAACAATGAATGAGTTTATAACAATAGCAAATTTTATAGGTGTAATTGCTTTTGCAGCATCAGGTGCATTTAAAGGATTTAAGTATAAATTAGACATATTGGGAATAATTGTATTAGCTGTTGTGACCGCTGTAGGTGGCGGAATAATAAGAGATACTATTTTAAATAGAATACCTTTTGTTTTATATCGTACACAAGATATTTATGTAGCTATTATAGTGGCAGTTGTCCTTTATTTAGTTACTAAAAAGACTGATATTGAAAATAAGTACAACGCAAAACTTTTGATACTAGATGCTGTAGGTTTATCTGTATTTACTATTATAGGTGCGAGAGTAGCAATAAGTGCAAATATGTCAATAATATCAATTGCTATTATATCAACTATAACAGGTGTTGGAGGTGGAGTATTACGTGACATGTTAAGTAATGAAATTCCAATAGTGTTAAAAGAAGATATCTATGCTATACTGTGCTTTTTTGGTTCAATATTTTATGTTTTTTTTATTAAGATAATTAATAATGAGTTTATATCATCTACTATAATATTTTGTGTAATACTTTCAATTAGAATAATAGTTATAAAATATAAGTTGAATTTACCTAAATAGAGTATATATAGAAAAAATGCAAGAAGAATATCTTGCTTTTTTTTTGAAATTATAGTAAACTTATTTTGGTTTGTTAATGGATATATTAATTAACTAATACAAAAAAAGTATAACAAATAATTTGGGAGGAAAAATGAAAAAAGTACTACTTGGAATAGTTTTAATATTATCAAATATATTATTTGCAGCAAAAGAAGATGCATTTGGAAGATGGGTTACAGAAAAATCATCATCTGGGAATAGAATTGTAGTTGAAATTTATGAAAAAAATTCAAAAATATATGGACGTATTCATAGATTGACAGATAGATTTGATTTAGAAGGTAATTTGAAAAAAGATACAAATAATCCTGATAAAGAAAAACAAAATAGAACTTTAGAAGGGATAGATTTTGTAAGTGATTTTACATATTCAGAAAAAGATAATATGTATTTAGACGGAACAATTTATGATCCTTCAAGTGGGAAAACTTATGCTTGTTATATGCAATTACAAGGAGATGGAACTTTAAAGGTAAGAGGTCATTTAAAAGGGCTAAGTTTCATAGGAAAAACTCAAATATGGAAAAGATTAAAATAAAATTGTAATGTTTTAAGGATTTGGTAATAATATCAGCCTCTTGAACCAATTTTTAACTTGATTTGTTAATCGCTATATTGTATAATAAATTATTAAAAATAGGAGGCATAATGAAAAAAATATTATTACTAATATTTACTATGTTATCATTTACTGTATTTTCAAACATTAGCGATGTTTATGGTAAATGGGTGACTGAAAAAACTAGTGATGGAAATTGGGCAGTTGTAGAATTTTACGAAAGAAATGGAAAAATCTATGGTCGTTTCATTTTTATGACTGACAAGTATGATAGTGATGGAAAATTAAAACGTGATATAAAAAATCCTGATCCTGCAAAAAGAGATAAAACATTACAAGGACTTGAATTTTTAACTGATTTTGTATATGTAGAATCAGAAAATAAATACATTAATGGAACTATATATGATCCTTCAAGTGGAAACTCTTATGGAAGTTATTTACAAGTTCAAAATAATGGGACTCTTAAGCTTAGAGGTTATTTAAAAGGATTTAAATTTTTGGGTAAAACTCAAATTTGGAAAAGATATTAATGAAAATCAGGCATATTGCCTGATTTTTTTATAGAAAATAGCATGATTATATGATACAATAATACGATAAAGTAAAGTAAAAAGGGAGAATTAATAAATGTTCACAAAATTAGATGATGTAGTAAAAAAACATAATGAAATAACAGAACTACTAATGGATCCAAATGTAGCAGCAGATCCTAAAAAGTTGATGGAATATAATAAGGCATTAAATAGCATAAATGATATAGTTGAAAAATATACAGAATATAAGAATAAAAGTAAAGAATTAGAATCTTTAAAAAATGATTTGAAATCTGAAAAAGATCATGAAATGAAAGAAATTATACAAGAAGAAATATCAATATTAGAGCAAGATATACCTGAACTTGAAAATGAATTGAAGATCTTATTATTACCTAAAGATCCTAATGATGAAAAAAATGTTATAGTTGAAATACGTGCGGCAGCAGGTGGTGATGAAGCTGCATTATTTGCTTCTGATATATTTAGAATGTTTGCAAGATATGCTGAAAGATCAAAATGGAAAGTTGAAATACTTGATAAAAATGAAACAGGTGTTGGTGGGATCAAGGAAATAACATTTTTAATAAAAGGTAACGGTGCATTTTCAAGATTAAAATATGAAAGTGGAGTACATAGAGTTCAAAGAGTTCCAGAAACTGAATCATCAGGTAGAATTCATACATCAACAATAACAGTTGCAGTTTTACCTGAAGTTGATGACATAGAACAAGTTAATATTAATCCAAGTGATTTAATAATTGATACATACAGATCATCTGGTGCAGGAGGTCAACACGTAAATACAACAGATTCAGCAGTTCGTATTACGCATAAACCTACAGGTATAGTTGTTACATCACAAGATGGAAGATCGCAAATAAAAAATAAAGAAGCTGCAATGAAAGTATTAGCTTCTAAATTATTTGAAATGGAAGCTGAAGCACAAAGAAAAGAAATAGAATCTCAAAGAAGATCACAAGTAGGAATGGGAGATAGATCTGAAAAGATAAGAACATATAATTTTCCTCAGGGTCGTATTACAGATCATAGAATAAAATTAACATTACATAGATTAGAATCATATTTAGATGGTGATTTAGATGAAATGATAGATGCATTAATTGCATATAATCAAGCGGAATTACTAAAATCAGTAGGGGATAATGAATAAATGTCAACTTTATTAGAACTTTTAAAAAAGGCAACAAATTATTATGAAAAAAAAGGTTATGATAATCCTAGAGTATCAGCAGAAAAGTTATTTGCTAAAGCTTTAAACATGGATAGGATAATGCTTTATGCTTATTTTGATAAAAATATTACTGAAAGTCAAAAGGAACAAATAAGAAAAACTATGGAACTTTCAGATGATTTTGAAGATGAAAAAGATACCTTAAAATCATTATTAGATAGTAGCATTGAGTATTTATTAAAGCATAATATTAATGAAGCGAGAATAATAGCAGAGTTAATTTTTTCAAAAGTTCTTAATATAAGTCATATGACATTATTTATGAAATATAATCATAAAATAAGTAATGATGAAAAATTAAAAATTAAAGAATATATTTTGAAAATAGCCAAAGAAAAAGTACCTTATCAATATTTATTTAATGAGCAAAATTTTTATGGTAGAAATTTTTATATTGATAAAGGTGTATTAATTCCAAGATATGATACTGAAATATTGGTTGAAAAAGTAATAGAACTTGTAAAACCTAATAATACAATATTAGATATAGGCACTGGCTCTGGAATTATAGCACTTACAATTGCTTTAGAAGTTCCTAGTACTAAAGTTTTAGCAGTTGATATATCTGACAAAGCAATAGAAATTTCAAATATAAATAAAGAAAAATTAAATGCATCTAATGTTAAAATTATTAAATCTGATATATTTTCAAATGTGAGTTACAATACATTTGATATTATAGTTTCAAATCCTCCATACATTTCTAATGATGAAATAAAATATGTAAGTACAGATACATTATTACATGAGCCGATGGAAGCACTATTTGCAGAAAATGATGGCTTGTATTTTTATTATGAAATATCAAGACAAGCTAGATATTATTTAAAATCAGGTGGGTATTTGGCATTTGAGATAGGTTTTAAACAAAGTAAGGCAGTTACTGAAATTTTAACTAAATTAGATTATAAAGATATAAAACAATATAAAGATATGAATGGAAAAGACAGAGTAATTATAGCAAGAAAGGGTTAGAATGGATATAAACGAATTTGATTTTAATCTTCCGGAAGAGCTTATAGCTCAACATGCAATAAATCCGAGAGATCATTCAAAATTATTAGCGGTTAATAGATATAATGGTAAAATAGAACATAAGTATTTTTATAACATAATTGATTATTTAAAAAAAGATGATGTAATGGTTATAAATAGAACTAAAGTAATACCTGCAAGACTAATAGGACATAAAGAAAATGGTGTTATTATAGAATGTTTGCTTCTTAAAAGAATGGATTTAAAAACTTGGGAAGTTTTATTAAAACCAGCAAAAAGACTTAAAATAGGACAAAGGGTAATAATAGTTGAAAATAAATTAAGTTTTATAGTCAAAGATATTAAAGAAGATGGAAATAGAGTAGTAGAATTTGAATTTAAAGAAACATTTGAACAAATTTTAGATGAATTGGGAGAAATGCCATTACCACCATATATTCATGAAAAATTAGCTGATAAAAATAGATATCAAACCGTTTATGCTAAAGAAGGAGAATCGGTTGCGGCTCCTACTGCTGGACTTCATTTTACAAATGAATTGCTTGATAAAATAAGAGAAAAAGGTATAAGTATTGTTGAAGTTTATCTTACTGTTGGTTTAGGAACTTTTAGACCTGTTAAATGTGATAAAGTGGAAGAACATATAATGCATAGTGAAGAGTATCAAATACCAGATGAAACAGCTAATATTATAAATCAAGCAAAATTACAAGGTAGAAGGATAGTTGCAGTGGGTACAACTTCAATTAGAGCATTAGAGTCTTCAGTTGATAATAAGGGAAAACTAATAGCTCAAAAAAGCAGTACAGATATATTTATATACGGAGACTATAATTTTAAAATTGTTGATGCTGTAATTACAAATTTTCATTTGCCAAAATCAACTCTTGTTATGTTAATTTCAGCATTTATGGGGAAAAATAATTTATTTAATGCATATTCTAATGCAATTAAAAATAAATATAGATTTTTTAGTTTTGGTGATTCAATGTATATAGGTGATAATGTATGAGAATAACTTCAGGTAAATTAAAAAATAGAGTTATATTGTCAAGAGAAGGTAAAGATACTAGACCAACACTTGAAAGAGTTAAGGAAGCGATATTTAGTATAATATATGATAAAATTGATGATGCTAATTTTCTTGATTTATATTCCGGAACTGGAAATATGAGTTTTGAAGCATTATCAAGAGGAGCATCAAAAGCAATTATGATTGAAAAAGATGTCTCTGCTCTTAAGGTTATTATTGATAATGTAACAAGACTTGGTCTTGAAAAATTGTGTAGAGCATACAAAAATGATGTTTTAAGAGCTATAGAAATCTTAAAAAATAAAAATGAAAAATTTGACATAATTTTTATGGATCCACCTTATAAAGAAAATTTAACTAAACTAACTTTAGAAAAATTACAAAAATTTGATATTTTAAACGATGACGGTATAATTATTTGTGAACATGGAAAATATGAAAAATTTGAAAATGAAGTTTGTGGATTTATAAAATATGATGAAAGAGAATATAATACCAAAATAGTAACTTTTTTTAAAAAGAAGGGGTAAATATGGCAAAAAAAGAAAGTTTTGAAGCAAAACTTACAAAAATAGAAGAAAATATGAAAAAATTGGAATCAAATGAAACAACTTTAGATGAATCAATAGCTATATATGAAAAAACACAAGAATTACTAAGAGAAGTTACAAAAATTTTAGAAGAAGCTAATGGTAAAGTAAAAAGAGTAATTGAAAATGGGAAATCACTTGAAATAGTTGATTTTTAATGTGATTAATATGAAAAAATATATTGAAGATAATTTAAAAAAAGCATTATTATACTATAAGCGAAATACTGATCTATATCATGCGATGTGTTATTCAGTGCTAAATGGAGGCAAAAGAATAAGACCTATGCTTTGCTTACATATGGCTGATATATTTAATGCTTCATATGATAGAGTGATTGATATAGCAATAGCTATTGAATTTATACATTCATATTCATTGGTACATGATGATTTACCCGGAATGGATAATGATACATATAGAAGAGGAGAGCTTACAACTCATGCAAAATATGGTCAAGCACTTGGAATATTAGCGGGAGATGCTCTTTTAACAGAAGCATTTTCTATTATTGCAAGATCAAAATTAAAGCATAAAGTTGAAATAATTGAAAAGCTTACGTATTATGCCGGAGTAAATGGAATGATATATGGTCAGGAATTAGACATTAAGTATGAAAACCATAAAATTAATTTAGATACTTTAAATATTATACATAAAAATAAGACAGGAGCATTATTAAAAGCTTGCATTGAGCTTGTTCTTATGGAACTTGAAATAGAAAATGAACAAAAATTAAAATTTATTGATATGATTAATAATTTAGGTTTAGCATATCAAATACAAGACGATATTATTGATGTTATTGGTAATTTTGAAGATAGCGGAAAAGAAAAAAGTGATGACAGAAATAATAAGTCAACATATGTTAGTATATTAGGCTTAAATAAATCTTTGGATATTTTGGATAACATTTTTGAGAGTATTAAAAATGTTTCAAAAGATTATCCAAATTTAGATAAATTTATTGATACAATTATTAAAAGAAAAGGTTAAGTATATGAAATATATAGAATTTGATATTTTGAAAAATTACGGATATATTGCAATTCAAACAACAAAAAATGCAGGAAATATGAAAAATGTGCAAAATAGAGATAATATATTACTTGAACTTAAATTAAATAATAAAAAAATTGTTAATGCAATCCAGACACATAGCACAAATATTTTATGTGTTGATAATGAAACAGATATTACAAATTTGGAAAATATTGATGGATTTATTACTGATAAAAATGATTTTGTGTTTTTAATGTATTTTGCAGATTGTTTACCTATTTTTTTACTTGATAAAACAAATAATGTTTATGGGCTTATACATAGTGGCTGGCGTGGAAGTAGTAATAAAATATTGTCTAAAGCAATTAATTTAATGAAAGAAAAATATAATTGTAAACCCGAGAATATACTTGTTGTATTTGGTGCTTCAATAAGTAGTCGAAATTATGAAATACAAACGGATACGGTTAATGAATTAGCTAAAAAACTAGATTTTAATAATATGATATTGTATAATAATGAAAAAATATACCTAGATAATAAAAAGCTAAATTATGAATTAGCTATAAGAGAAGGTATAAAAGAAGAAAATATTTATTCAAATAATTACTGTACTTATAAAAATAATTTTTATTCATACAGAAAAGATAAAACTCAAGATCGTAGTGCAGCAATATTTACAAGATGGAGTTAAAAATGAAAAATAAAAAATCTATCTTATTTGTTACATTTATACTGCTATTTTTGGCATATTCAAATAAGAACTATACATTTAATGTAAATAACTACTATGAACTTATATGTATTAATTTTTATGAAGAAAATAAAAAAAGAATATCAATAAAAGAACTAAAATTAAAGTTATTACCATTTTTTTATAAATTCTTAAATTTAGTACATAGTTTTTTGAGTTTACCAAAATATAATTATTTTAATAAAATAAACTATAATTATTTAAATGATTTAAGGTATTTATGGTAAAAATATTTTTAAATAATTACATAACAAAAAAATAAAAAAGGAGCAAAAATGTTTGAAAATATTTTAAATAAATTATTTGGAACAACAGATGAAAAAATAATAAAACAATTAAGAAAAAAAGTGGCAAAAATAAATGCCATAGAGCCTGAATATATAGCAATGTCAAATGAACAGTTGCAAGCTAAAACACAAGAGTTTAAAGAAAGATTAAAAAATGGTGAAACTTTAGATGATATACTTGTTGAAGCGTATGCTACTGTAAGAGAAGCTGCAAAAAGATTATTAAATTTAAGAGCTTATGATGTTCAATTAATAGGTGGTATGATATTACATTCAGGTCAAATTGCAGAGATGAAAACTGGGGAAGGTAAAACATTGATGTCGGCTTTTCCTGTATATCTTAATGCTTTAACTGGAAATGGAGTGCATGTTGTTACAGTAAATGACTATCTTGCAAAAAGAGATAGAGATACTATGGGAGTTATCTATTCATTTTTAGGATTAAGTTCAGGCGTAATAATTGCAAATATGGACAATTCGGTTAGAAAGCAAGCATATAATGCAGATATAACTTATGGAACAAATAATGAATTTGGTTTTGATTATTTAAGAGATAATATGGTTCATGAACCTGATGAAAAGGTTCAAAGAGGACATAATTTTGCAATAGTTGATGAAGTGGATTCAATCTTAATTGATGAAGCTAGAACACCATTAATAATTTCAGGTGCAGCAGAAGAATCAACAGAATGGTATGATACGTTTGCAACAGTTGCTACAAAACTTAAAAGAAGTTATAAAACAGAAGAAATTAAAGATAAGAAAAATACAGTAATACCTGATAGTGATTGGGAAGATTATGAAGTTGATGAGAAAGCACATACAGTAACAATAACAGATAAAGGTATAAAAAATGTAGAAAAAATATTAGGTATTGAAAACTTATATGCACCTGATTATGTTGAATTAACTCACTTCTTATCACAAGCATTAAAAGCAAAAGAATTATTTAAAAGAGATAGAGATTATATAATAAATCAAGCAGGTGAAATAATAATAGTTGATGAATTTACAGGAAGACTTATGGAAGGTCGTAGATACTCAGATGGACTTCATCAAGCTATAGAAGCAAAAGAACATGTTAAAGTTGCAGGAGAAAATCAAACATTAGCGACAATAACTTTACAAAATTATTTTAGAATGTATACAAAATTATCAGGAATGACAGGTACTGCAAAAACAGAAGAAGAGGAGTTTAAACAAATATACAATTTAAAGGTTGTTGTAGTTCCTACAAATAAACCTGTACAAAGAGAAGATTTACCTGATGTAATATATCAAACAACAAGAGCAAAATATAAAGCAGTAGTTAATAAAATAGTTGAGTTATTTGAAAAAGGACAACCTGTTTTAGTTGGGACAGCATCAATAGCTCATTCAGAAGAACTATCAAGACTTTTACACAAAGCAAAAATTCCTCATGAAGTATTAAATGCAAAATATCATGAAAGAGAAGCAGAAATTGTAGCTCAAGCAGGAAGATATAAAACAGTTACAATAGCAACTAATATGGCAGGTCGTGGAACTGATATAAAATTAGGTGGAGATCCAGATTCATTAGCAATAAAAGTAGCTGAAAGAGGTACAGAAGAATATATAGAAGCATTAAACCTTTATGAAAAGGAATGTGCTGAAAATAGAGAGAAAGTTATAAATGCCGGAGGATTATTTATACTTGGTACTGAAAGACATGAAAGTAGAAGAATTGATAACCAATTAAGAGGAAGATCAGGACGTCAAGGAGATCCTGGTAAATCAGAATTTTATTTATCACTTGAAGATGATCTTATGAGACTTTTCGGTGGAGATAAATTGAAAAGAATTATGGCAGTTTTAAAACTTGGTGAAGATGAAGAAATTAGTGCAAAATCTGTAAGTAAATCAGTTGAAGGAGCTCAAAAGAGAATAGAAAGCAGAAACTTTGGAACAAGAAAAAGCTTAATAGAGTTTGATGACGTAAATAATAAACAAAGAGAAATTATTTATAAACAAAGAGATCAAATATTATATAATCAAGATCTAAGAAATGTAATTTTAGATATGTTATATAGTCATATAGCTGATATTATTGAAGATTGTGCCGGTGACAAAGACGTGCTTTCAGAAAAATTACTGGAAGTATATGGTTATGAACCATCATTTAGTTTAGATGAAGAAAAAGATTTATTAAATAAAATATACGATGAACTTGAAGCAATATATAATTCTAAAATTGAATTATTTGGAAATGAATATTTTGAAAAAATTGAAAAATATATAATGTTGGAAGTTCTTGATGCAAAATGGAGAGATAATTTAAAAAATCTTACTGAACTTAGAGAAGGAATAAATCTTCAATCATATGGTCAAAAAAATCCAGTAAACGAGTATAAGATAGCAAGTGCGGACATATATAATGATATGATATCATCTATTCAAAGAGATACAACATCGTTCTTAGTAAAAATAAGACCTAGAGTTGAAGAAGAAAAAGTAGAAGAGCAATCTGGTGATGATGAATTTGTGACAAGAAGACAAAGAAGAAATAAATAGGCTTTTAAATAAATAACCCCTCATTTAGAGGGGTTATATAATTTATTTAGTCTATTTTTTTATTAAATTCCTATATATTCATCATAGCTTATTACTTTTTCAATTGTCTTATCTTTTTGTAAATCAATGATTTTATCTGAAACAGTTTGATTAAATTCATGGTCTTTAGTTGTGAATAAAATAGTACCATTAAATTTAATAAGAGCTTTATTAAGTGATGTAATTGATTCAAGATCAAGGTGATCTGTTGGGTTATCTAAAATTAGAACATTTGCATCAGACAACATCATCTTTGATAACATACATCTAACTTTTTCTCCACCAGATAATACTTTTGCTTCTTTTTTTGCTTCATCTCCCGAAAATAACATTCTACCTAAATATCCTCTAATATATTCTTCATGTTCATCTTTAGAATATTGTCTTAACCAATCAATTAATGACAAGTCTACACCTTCAAAATATTGAGTATTATCTTTAGGAAAGTATGATCTTGAAGTTGTAACACCCCATTCATATGAACCACTGTCAGCAGTTTCTTCTCCTATAAGTATTTTAAATAAAGTAGTTATTGCAAGGTCATTTTCGCTTATAAATACAACTTTTTCACCTGTATTAATGTTAAAACTTACATTATTTAATATTACTTCACCATTAATTGTTTTTGAAATATTTTCAACTTTAAGCATATTATTTCCAGCTTCACGCTCAGGTTTAAAATCTATCCATGGGTATTTTCTATTAGATACTTGCATATCTTCAAGTTGTAGTTTTTCAAGTTGTTTTTTTCTACTTGTTGCTTGTTTTGATTTAGAAGCATTAGCAGAAAATCTTGCAATAAATTCTTGTAATTCTTTTCTTTTTTGTTCAATTTTCTTATTTTGATTTCTTAAAAGTTCTTGCATTAATTGACTTGATTCATACCAGAAATTATAGTTTCCAACGAATATTTTAATTTTACCATAGTCTATATCTGCTATGTGAGTACATACTTTATTTAAAAAGTGTCTATCGTGTGAAACAACAAGTACTGTTGAATTTTCAAGATCCATTAAAAATGATTCCAACCAAGAACTAGCTTTAATGTCAAGTCCGTTTGTAGGCTCATCTAATAAAAGTATATCTGGATTTCCAAATAATGCTTGTGCTAGTAATACTTTTACTTTATCAGCTTCAATTAAATCACTCATTAATTTTTGGTGCATATCTGATGTTATACCAAGACCTACTAAGATTTTTTCGGCATTAGTTTCAGCATCCCAACCGTCAAGTTCTGCAAATTCGCCTTCAAGTTCAGAAGCTAAGATTCCATCTTCTTCAGTAAATTCAGCTTTTGAATAAAGTTCATTTCTTTTTTGCATAACATCATATAAAGCAGTATGACCTTTTATTACAACATCTAAAACTATTTCATTTTCATGTGCGAAGTGATCTTGTTTTAGGAATGATAATCTTTTTCCTTTTTCAATAATTACTTCTCCGGTAGTTGAATCAATTTCACCACTTAATATTTTTAAAAAAGTAGATTTACCAGCTCCATTTGCTCCTATAATACCGTAGCAATTTCCTGGTGTAAATTTTACATTTACATCATCAAATAACTTTCTGCTACCATATTGAACTGATAGATTACTTGTTTGTATCATTAATTTTCCCCCTCGTTATATATTGGTGTATTTGGATTTATATCATATATTACATCTTTTCTTTCAACAATTATTTTTATTTTTTCACATAATTTTTCATTTTGTTTTATCAAAAGAAGTAATCTTTTTGCAGGATTTATAGCATAAGGATGACCTACATTTACAAGCATTGAAAAGTCCCCGCTTGTATCTCCGTAAGAATATGAGTTTTCTAAGTCAATATTGTATTTTTCACAATATTTTTTTATTGCTGTATCTTTGCTTTCGCTATCCCACATTGGAATTTTTTCGCCTGTATATTTTCCATTTTTTACTATATATTGTGTTGCCATAAAATCAGTAATTCCTAGTTTATGTGCCATTTTTTCAACTAAAAAGTCAGGACTTCCAGAGATTATTATAATTTTATGATTCATTTTTTTATGCCATTTAATTCTATTTTTTGTAAATTTGTATACTTTATCACTTTTTAATTCTATAACTCTTTTAGCAATATAGTCTACATCATCAGGAGATATATTTTTTAATGCACTAAGATAGATGTCTGCTAATTCAAGTAAATATTCATCATAATCGCCTTCACGGTTAGCCCATTTTTCAAATTTTTCTTTAAGTGAACTAGTCCAAGCATCTGTACTTATAAATTCGTATTTTATCAATAATTTAAAATGTTCAATTAATAATGAATTTCTAAAAATGGTTCCATCAATATCAAAAAAAACAGCAATATTTTTCATATTAAAAATCCCCCTTTTTTCTACCAATTTTAACATACTAACAGAAAAAAATCAAACTAGACAGCTTTATTTAAATTGAAAAAAAACTATAAATTTATTATAATATACACAATTAGTGTAAGGAGAAATAAAATGTTAGAAAATGCTATTGGAAGACTTGAAGTAATTACTGGAAGCATGTTTTCAGGTAAAAGTGAAGAATTGATTAGAAGAATAAGAAGAGCTAAATATGCAAAACAAAGAGTAATTGTTTTTAGTCCTTCAATTGACAAAAGATACGGAGAAAATGCGATTTATTCTCATAATAAGAATAATGTAGAAGCATATTCTGTTTATACAACAGAACAAATGGAACATGTTATGTCACAAAATACAGATGCTGAAGTTATAGGGATAGATGAAATACAATTTTTTCCACCTGAAGTTGTTGAATTTTGCAAAAAATATGTTGAATTGGGGAAAAGAATAGTAGTAGCAGGTCTTGATTTAGATTTTAGGGCTAAACCTTTTGTTCCTTTACCTGAACTAATGGCAATAGCAGATGAAGTCAGTAAACTTTCTGCAATATGTATGATTTGTGGTAAACCTGGATATGCAAGTCAAAGATTAATAAATGGTGAACCTGCATATGAAGATGATCCGTTAGTTTTAGTTGGAGCTTCTGAAAACTATGAAGCAAGATGTAGAAGACATCATAAAATACGTATAAGAAATTCACAAAAAGTACCTGTTGAAATTATTATTAATACACACAAACTGGATAATAGTGAAATTTTAAAAAATTTAAATATTAGAGATTATAAAATAATAGAAGTAAAAGCAGGAACAGATGTATGTGAATTAAGAAAATTAATTGATGAATGTAACGGAAAAGTTGTACTAAACATCTTTGAGAGTATAGTTACAAAAATGGAAAGAAATTATACAATTATAAATTTCATTTCAGAATATAGAAAAAATTCAAATATTACATTAGTTTCTCAAAATAAAGATGCAATGGTATTTTATTTACAAACAATAGCCGACATTTTAATGAAAAATGATTTAAAAGTTAAGAAAATTTTTATGGATAATATAGAAATAAAAGGAGATGAGTTAAAATGAAAAAGTGTTTAATTTTATCGTTTATAGGATTAGCGTTGAATAGTTTTAGTTATAAAATAGTATCATTAAATGAAAGAACATTTATTGATAAAGTATCAGTAAGTTCAAGAGTTATGAATAAAATTGAAGATAGTTTTAATAATGAAAAAGAAATAGCAGTAATATCAAAAGAAACAAACATAAAAAAACATAACTATAAAGGATTGGCAACAGAAGATGCTTTATTAGGACTTGAAAAAACAATTTCAGATTTTGCATATTCAGAATTAATATCATATTTTAAAAAATCAAACTTAACAGGTCCTGGTTTTGATGAATTTACATTTCGTAAATTTGCCAACAATATTGCAAGAAATATTATGGATAAAAAGTTATATACAATAGCAGGAGCTTGGCAATCAGAAAATTCAGGACTATATTTCGTTTTAGTTAAAATCGATCGTAATATAGTTGTTGAAGAATCTAAAAAGACATTTAAGGAAAGATTAGAAGTAATAATTGATACATTAAGTGAATTAGAAGGAAGTATAAAATAATGAGTATAAAAGTTATAAATGAGTGTAAAAAATATGGTGATGTTATTGCAAATAATAATATAAACTTTAGTATTGATACAGGAGAATTTGTAGTAATTTTAGGACAATCAGGGGCAGGAAAAAGTACACTTTTAAATATACTTGGAGGTATAGATGTACTTACTTCAGGACAAATAATTGTAGATGATATTGATATATCAAAACTTGGAGAAAAGGAATTAATTGATTATAGAAGAAATTATGTAGGTTTTGTTTTTCAGTTCTATAATTTAATACCTAATCTCACAGCACTTGAAAATGTTGAATTAGCAAGCGAGTTAGTAAAAGATAGTATTGATTCAAAAGAAGCATTGGAATTAGTTGGTTTAAAAGATAAGTTACATAATTTTCCACAAGAACTTTCAGGTGGAGAACAACAAAGAGTTGCAATAGCAAGAGCAATAGCTAAAAAACCAAGATTATTATTATGTGATGAACCTACGGGAGCATTAGATTATAAAACAGGGAAATTAGTATTAAAATTATTATATGATATATGTAAAACGACAAATACAACTGTTTTAATAATTACGCATAATAAAGCTATATCAAAAATGGCAGATAAAGTAATAGAAATTAGTGATGCTAAGGTAAGAACTGAATATGTTAATGAAATTAAAATACCTATTGAAGAAATTGAGTGGTAATTATGAAGGCAGCAAACAAGGATATATACAAAGAAATAATAAAATCAAAAAGTAGATTTTTAATAATATTACTTATAGTATTTATTGGTACATTAACTTATATCGGTATGAATCAAACTAATTCAGTTCTTATTAATACTGCTGATAAAGTAACTAGAGAAAATAATTTATATGATATTAGAATTGATGCAGTTGCGGGATTTACAGAAGAAGACAAAAAAATACTAAGTAGTTATAAAAATATAGATACTATAAATTATTATATTGAAGAAGTTAATTCAGACACATCAACTTTACTTATTAATTCCAATAAAGTTAGTGGTAATAATGCATTAAGTTTGGTTAATACTAAAGATAAAAAAACGTTAGAAGGTTATAACGTTATAGGAGAAGCTGTTGATATAAGCTATTTACAAAATGAAATTAATAAAAATGGTATTAAAATAAAGCAAGCATTTTTAGTTAATAATTTAACAGGAACAGAAAATGTAGCGGTTATAAAATTAAAAGGAACAAAAGATTATAAAACATTTGATAAAAAATATATAGAATACGTAAGTAAATCTAAAGAAGAAATAAATACGCTTTTAAAAAATAGACCATTTGTTCGTGAAAAAGAAATTCAAGATGAAATAAGTTCAGGTATTGAGACAATAACAAAAAATCTTGATAAAATAGCTAATTCATTTGAAGATTTAAATAGTAAAAAAATTGAATTAAACAAACAAATTAAATTACTGGATGAAAAAAAGAAAGAGTTTGAAGAAGCTCCAAATAAAATTAAAGAAGGTAAGAAAAAAATCAGTGAAAATTTAAATTTAATTAATACTAAAAAAGAAGAATTAAATTCTAATTTAAAATTAGTTGAAAATGGTTTAGAACAAATTGAAAAAAATTATAGTCAAGTTGTTGCAGGACTTGAAAAAATAGCAGAAGAAGAAAAGAAATTAGCTGCTAACGAAACACGTGTTAATGGTTTAAAACCTAGTATTTTTGTTTCTCAGAAAAAAATAGACGGGTATAAAAAACAAATTGAAGAAGGTAAAAAAACTTTAAAAGAGCAAAAAGATAAACTTAATGAAGTTGTAAACCAGAAAAAACAACTTGAAGAAAATAAATTAAAAATAGAAAATGGTCTTTTAACAATAAAAGAAAATGAAAGTAAAATTTTAAAAGCTCTTGAGAATATAAATAAAGAAGAATTAAATTATAAGAAAAATTATAACGCTAACCTTAACAGCATAAAAAATGGATATAAACAAATTGAAGAAGCAAAAAATAAAATATTAGAGGGAAGCAATAAGTTATCGGACGCTAAAGAAGAGTTAAATTCTAAGAAAGACGAATTGAAAACTAAAAGTGAATTTTTAATTGCTCCAACATATACAGTAGGAACAAGATTTGATAATTTTTCATTTTCTGCACTGTATAACAATAGTGAAG
Organism: Caviibacter abscessus; assembly: GCF_001517835.1. Classification (NCBI taxonomy): domain Bacteria; kingdom Fusobacteriati; phylum Fusobacteriota; class Fusobacteriia; order Fusobacteriales; family Leptotrichiaceae; genus Caviibacter; species Caviibacter abscessus. The sequence continues at coordinate 155,664 of NZ_LOQG01000001.1, read as the reverse complement.
CAATGAAAATTATGAGTATCTTTTTCCCGCTTTGCTTTTTCGTAATAGTTCTATTTGTTGTTACAACAACGATGATTAGATTTGCATTTGAACAAAGAAAGGCAATAGGGTTATATAGATTTTTAGGCTATGATAATAAAGCAATATATAAAAAGTTTTTAACATATGCACTTATACCAACAATAATAGGTATTATTTTAAGTTCATTAGTTGGTACATATGTGGTGCCAAGAATAATATATCCACCTTATGTTGCAGAATTTATAGCTCCATTTAATGAAATTACAATTAATTTTATTCCAAAATATACTTTTATTATATTTATAATATTTGTAGCTGCAATAATAACTGCAATAGTTGTAGTTGTAAAAGTTCAGCTTAAAGAGCCGATAGTTTCATTACTTATTGGAAAAGAAACAAATCTTGCTAAAAGAATATTAATTGAAAGATTTTCAATATGGAAGAAATTTAAGTTTTCAACGAAAATATTAATTAGAAATCTTTTGAAATATAAAGGTAGATTTATTATGACTATTGTGGGTGTTGGTGGTTGTACGGCACTTATATATTTAGGAATATCATTACAAGGATCACTTAAAAATATTACAAAATATCAATACAGTAGGGTTAGAAAGTTTGATGCAACAGTGTATTTCAAATATGATGTTACGAATGATAAAAAAGAAGAATATATTAATGAAATATCAAAATATGCAGATGTTAATAGAGTAAATACAGAAACGGTTAAAATTAAAAGTGAAAAATTTGAATATGTAAGTGAATTAACTTATTTAATTGATTATAAAAAAGAATTTTTCAATTTTGTTCCTACGTCAAATGCTACAATATCTGAAAAAACAGCATCAATATTAAAATTAAAGAAAAATGACAATATTACAGTATATAATAGTTATAATAAGCCTCTTGTTTTCAAAATTGATAATATATTTGAAAACTATATTTCTCAATATATCTATATTAAAAATGATGGAACAAAAACTGCTAACGCTGTTATAGTTAAATTTAAAAATAAAGATACAAATATTAATAAATTGTATAATAAAGATATAGTGTATAATATTATTTCAGAACAAGAAACAAAAGAAATGTTTGATAAACAAGTTGGAAATCTTACATTTGTTGTCTTATTTATGATATCTCTTGGAATAAGTCTTGCAATAGTTGTAAGTTATAATCTTGGAAATATAAATATACTTGAGAGAAAAAGAGAATTAAGTACTCTACAAGTTTTAGGATATAATTGGTTTGAAATGCGAATGTATATTTTTAGAGAAATGATAATACTTACTGTTTGTTCGATAGTTCTTGGTCTATATCTTGGTAGACAGCTACAATTATTTGTTGCAGATCAATTTAAAGTTTCTCCATTAAGATTTGTTACATCATTGGAATTTGAACCATTTATTATTTCTACTTTAATAATACTTGTGGTAATATTCTTTGTTATATCAGTATTGTCAAGTAAAATTAAAAAAATAGATATGCTTGAAGCTTTAAAGCTTGGTGAATAAAATGGCAGAATTTGCATATGACAGATTAGAATTATTAGTACAAAAAGATGGAATTAATAAATTAAAAAATACAAAATGTATAATTTTTGGTCTTGGTGGAGTTGGTTCATATGTTACTGAATCACTTGCCAGATCATTTATTGGAGAATTAACTTTAGTTGATTTTGATAAAATTTCAATTACAAATATAAATAGACAATTACATGCCAATTTTAAAAGTATTGGAAAATGGAAAACTCAAGAAATGAAAAATAGGATTTTGTCAATAAATCCTGAATGCAATGTAAAAATATACGAAACCAGACTAAATGATTCAAATATGGAAGAATTTGATTTAGCATCTTATGATTTTGTAATAGATGCAATAGATGATATTACTTCAAAAATAGCACTTATAAAATATTGTTTAAAAAATAAAATTAGAATTATTTCTTCTATGGGAGCAGCAAATAAATTAAACCCTGAAATGCTAAAAATTGGTAAGATAAAAAATACAACGGTTTGTCCTTTAGCTAGAAAAATTAGACATGAATTATTAAAAGAAGGTTATACAGATTTAACTGTTGTCTACTCAACAGAGCATATAAAAAATAAAAAAGGTAATGCGTTAGGAAGTACATCATTTGTACCTTCTGTTGCCGGTTTATACATAACATCGTATGTAGTTAGGACTATACTTGAAATTTAATAATTAATGTGATACCATTAATAAAAATTAAAAAGGAGAGCAGTGATATGAAAAAAACAATAATGTTTTTAACATTAATGATAAGTTCCTTTATATTTAGTTCAACTTTAAAAGATGGAAGATATGCTGTTAGTTCTGTATCAAAAGGGAAAACAGTAAATATGAGTATAATAGTAAAAAAATCAAAAATAATTTCAATAGATTTTGATAAGAAAACAGAAGAAGGAATTAGTTATTCATTGACACCTGCCGGTAAAGATTTTAGGGAAAAGAAAACAGCTATTTCAAGAGAAATAGTAAGACATAATTCTATTGATGGAATAGTAATTAATTTTGATTCAATTACAAATATTGAATTTAAAAAGTTATATAAATTTCTAATTGAAAAAAGTGAAAAAGGCGAAACAGGAGCTTATGAATTATAATAAAAGAGCAGTAATTGCTCTTTTTTTATTGGGTATAATATGATATAATTTAATGAACAATTGAAAGGTTATAACTATGAGAATAGATAAATTTTTAGCAAATTCTGGAGTGGGAACAAGAAGTAATGTTAGGCTTCTTATAAAATCTGGAGTTGTAAGTGTTAATGATAAGTTTATTAAATCGCCTGATTACAATGTAGTAGAAAATGAAGATAATATAAAAGTAAACGGAAAAAATATTTTATATAGACCCTTTGTATACATTATGTTAAATAAGCCAAAAGGTTATTTAAGTGCAACTAATGATAAAAAAATGAAAACGGTAGTTGATTTGTTAAATAATGATTTTTCTACTTATAAAGTTTTTCCCATTGGAAGATTAGATATTGATACAGAGGGTCTTTTAATTTTAACTAACGATGGAGATTTATCTCATAATCTTTTGAGCCCTAAAAAACATGTTAAGAAAAAGTATTATGTTGAAACTCAAAAAGAAATAACAAATTATCAAATAGAAAGCATTCAAAATGGTGTAAATATTGGTGATTATATAACAAAAGATGATGCTTATATTGAACTTATAAATAAAAATTCATGCTATTTAACTATAACAGAAGGCAAATTTCATCAAGTAAAAAAAATGTTCCAAGCAGTTTCTAATGAAGTGATTTATTTAAAAAGGGTTATGATGAATAATTTATATCTTGATGAAACTTTAAAAGTTGGTGAGTATAAAGAATTAACAAATGAAGAATTTTCACTTTTAAAAGGAGAATTATGATATATATAGTAGATGTAGATTTAACAAATAATATACAAAAATATATTTTTGATAAATTAAATATTGACTATAAGCTATATGAACCATCATATAGTGAATTAGATGATTTGATAAATTCAGATAATTATACAGGTATACTTTTTGGATTAGGATTTAGAGAATATCTTGAGAATAAATATAAACAAGAGTTTCAAAAGAATAAAGGAATAGATTTAATTTATAAAAAAAATGATAATATAACTTTTTATAATTCTTTATATGAGGGATTAAGTAGATTTTTTGATGATATGAATGTAAATTTAAATAATAAAACTACAGTTATTTTAGGTAGTTCATATACATCAAGAGTTGTATATGAAGTTATAAAAGATAAATTTTTATCAACTGTATATATAGCTTCAATAACTAAAGAAGTAAATAAAAAACTTAGACCTGGAGATATACGTATAAAAAAAGTTGAAATAATGAATTTAGAAAAAGTTGATTTTATTATTAATACAACAGAACTAGGAAATATTAATCAAGAAAATTACTGTTTACTTGATAATGAAAAAGAAGTGCCATCAAGAGAAGTTTTAGATATGGTATATTATCCAGTAAAAACAACTTTTATTAGAAAATATGAAAATAAAGGGTCAAAGATATATTCAGGGCTTAATGTAATTATATATCAAACACTTTACGCAATATGTAAAATTACAAATAAGTATGAATATTTTGAAAAATTTGATGAAGTTTATGATTATTTGTATAAGCTTTTGGATACAAATTAAAAGGAGTATACATAATGGAAAAATATGAAAAATTAGATAATGTAGCACTTTTATTAGGCGTAAATAAAGAAAAATATTTTAGTGCTAAAACAGATTTTTTTAATGACAGAAAAAGTGCAATTGTAAAGTATTTTGGATATGAAGATGAAGAAATACAAGGATTTACAGATTTTTGGTATTACTATTTAGCAGATAATACTAATTGTTTTTTTCATAATTTTAAATCAAATGGATATACAAAAAATATTCAAAACTTTCTTGAAAAAAACAATATAGAAACTTTAAACATTGATTATGAATCATTTATTAATAAAGAAAATACATACAGAGAAACTTTATTTGATATATTACTTTCTGAAATAAAATATAATTTTAAAAATATAAAATTAGAAATTTTTGGAATAAATGTAGGGTTTGAATCAAATATTTACTATATTTTACCCAATTCTATTTTAAAGGAAATCAAAAATCAAAATTCTGATTTATTTATGGTATTTGATTTTAAGAAATTAGAAGAAATATACGGAGAAATATATGTAGTAACAAAGGAAATAGAAAATATTGAATTTGTACAAGCAGGTGATTATATAGAGCTTGATAAAAATAGTGGAATTTATCAGACATTATTTAATCCACTTGTAAAGAAAAACTACAACTTACATAATGTACCTAACGAATGTATAGAATTAGTATTATAAGGAGCAAATATTATGTTTAAAATACTTTGTTTAGATGGTGGAGGAGCTAGAGGTTATTTTACTTCTTATATGATAAAAAAAATAGAAGAAGAATATAATATAAAAGCATATGAATATTTTGATTTAATTGTTGGAACAAGTACTGGGGCTTTGATTGCTGGAGCAATAGGTTTAGGGATTGATATTAATGAAATAATTGATATGTATTTAAATCAAAGTAAAATGATTTTTAAAACTAGACCTTTTCCAAATAATGGAGCAATTGGAAGTAAATTTTCAAGAGAATATATAAGTAATTTAATACATAATAAATATCAAAATAAGAGTTTTGAAGATTTAAAAACTAAGGTTATTATTACTGCAACAGATGTAACAACTGGACTTCCAATTATTATAAAATCTTGGAAAAAAAATAAATTAAATTTAATTGATTCAGTATTAAGTTCAAGTAGTGCACCTTGTTACTTTGATCCTTTTCCTGTAGAGGATACATATTTTACAGATGGATGTATATGGGCTAACAATCCTGTTCTTGTTGGATTATCACAAGCTGTATCTGAAAAAGAATTTAATAAATCCATTGATGAAATTAAAATATTATCAATAGGAACAGGTAAAAATATTTCTAAAAAAGAAATTGAACCTTTATCTATTCCATTTTCTAAAGGTGATAAAAAATGGGGTATAGTAGGTTGGGGATTTACACTTCCTAATTTATTTTTACAAAGTTCAGTAATTGCTAATGATATGATAATAAAAGACATTATTAAATCACCTAATTATGCAAGAATTGAATATTTTACAGATATAAAATTGTCTGTTGATAAAATACCTACAAAATTAATTCATGAAAAAGACAGAATTTTTAATGAACATAGACACATGCTTGATGAGTTTTTTAAAACACGAGAAGTTAAAATTGAAACAAAAAAATATAATTTTATACAAAAATTAGCAAAAAAAATATTTAAAATTTAGGGGAAAAAATGAATTTAACATTATATAGAAAATATAGACCTGAGAGTTTTGAAAATGTTTTTGGACAAGAACATATAAAAAGAGCTATAAGTAATGCTTTGAAAGAAAATAAATTATCTCATGCTTATTTATTTAATGGACCTCGTGGTGTAGGAAAGACTACTATTGCAAGACTTATTGCCAAAAGTGTTAATTGTTTAGTTAATGGAATTAGTGATAAGCCTTGTATGGAATGTGAAAACTGTATAGAAATTGCAAATGGGTCATCACTTGATGTTATAGAAATAGATGCAGCTTCTAATAGAGGTATACAAGAAATTAGACAATTAAAGGAAAATATACAGTATCAACCAGTAAAATGTAGAAAAAAAGTATATATAATTGATGAAGTTCATATGCTTACAAAAGAAGCATTTAATGCACTTTTAAAAACTTTAGAAGAACCGCCTGAGCATGTTATTTTTATACTTGCAACAACAGAAATTGATAAAATACCAGATACAATAATATCAAGATGTGGTTGTTATGATTTTAAAATATTATCAAAAACAGAAATATTGGATATGCTAAGCTATTGTGTTAGTTCTGAAAATATTAATATTAATAATGAAAGTTTGGAACTTGTTTATTTAAAATCTGGTGGAAGTGCAAGAGACAGTTTTTCAATATTGGAAAAATTGATCTCAACTTATATAGATGAAGATATAACATTAGAGAAGACACAGAATGCGTTAGGAATTATTCCTATAACTTATTTAGAAAAATTTTATAATATTCTTTTAGAAAATAACAAACAAGAAGCATTTAATTTTATTGATGTGTTATATAAAAATGCTTTTCAAATAGATGTATTTTTTAAAGATTTTTGTGATTATTTGAAGGAAAATGAACAAGATATAAATAAAAAAATTAGAGACATTGGTATAATTTATAAAAATATAAATGAATTTAAGTATGAAGATGATAAGAGGATATTAGCTTATGTACTTGTTTACGAACTATTTAATTTAAATTATACAGTTATAACCGGAAAAAATGATGAAAAAAAACAAAAAAAGACTAATGAGTCTAAAGAGGATTTTAGTTATGAAAAATTATTAGATCATTTAATAAATCAAGGTCAGATATTTTATAATAATGTGCTTAGAGAATATCGTTTTGTTAAATTTGAAGATGATACGGTATTTATAACACCAATAAGTGATTTTAAATATGCTTCTTTGATATTATCAAATGAGGAACATATTAGAATTATAGAAGAAGAAATTTTTAATTTATATAATAGAAGATTTAATTTATCTGTTACTAATAATGACAGTATAAAAAATAAAGATAAAGACATTGAATTTAATAATACAGTTGTTAATTTATTCAGTGCACAAGAAATTTAAGGAGGTATATAAAATGAAAGTAAAAGTAATCTTGCTTGATAATATTAAATCTATTGGGAAAAAAGATGAAGTAATTGAGGTAAAAGACGGATATGCTAATAACTTTTTATATCCACAAAAAAAAGCAGTGCCGGCAACTCCTGAAAATTTAAATAAACTTAAAGCCAAATCTGAAAAAACAAAAAAAACTTATGAAAAGGAAATAGATCTTGCAAAAACTTTAGCTGAAAATTTAAAAGATAAAGTTGTTATTTTACAAGTTAAAGCTGGTGAAAACGGTAAGGTATTTGGGTCAATAGGTGCAAAAGAAATTGCTGATGAAATGCTAAAACAATTAAATATATCAGTTGATAAAAAGAAATTTTCAAATGATGCACGTATTAAGTCATTGGGAATTCATAGTGTTGAACTTAAATTACATAGCGAAGTGAAGGCATTTATAAAAGTTGAAGTGAAAGGATTATAAAATGCAAGATAATTTTGAAAATATTGGTGCAGAAGAATATTTACTTGGAATGTTGCTTTGTGAAGGAAGTTTAATGGGAGAAATCAGTAGATTTTTAAAGCCTGATGATTTTAATAACAAAAATAACAGTTCAATATATTCAGCTATGTATTCAATATATAGTAGAAATGGTGATATTAATTTAATAGTACTGGAAGAAGAGTTAAAGAAATTACAGGTTTATGAAAATATTGGTGGAAGAGAAAGATTAAATGAACTTTTTGAAATGGCCCCTTTAGAAACTAGTATTGATATATTTGCAGGTATAGTTAAAGATAAATCTGTAAAAAGAAAAGTAATTGAAATTTGTCATTACTTGACTGATTTAATTAAAAGAGATTATGGAAGTTATAATGATATTTTAGATATAGCTCAATCTAAAATAATTAAATTAACTTCTGATAATAACACAAGTGATGTATTAACTCTTGAAGATTTAGGAAAGCAAAGAATAGAAAAAATTATTAAACTTAGTGAACATGATGCAAATGAACATATAGGAATACCTTCTGGATATAATGAATATGACAGAATAACGGGAGGATTTCATAAATCTGATTTATTAATACTTGCAGCAAGACCTGGTGTCGGTAAAACTGCATTTGCACTTAATTTAGCATTGAATGCCTCAAAAAATCATAAGAAGGTATTAATATTTTCTTTAGAAATGGGTAACGAACAATTATATGACAGATTACTTGCAATAGAATCAGGCTTTTCTCTTAGTAAAATTAGAAATAATGCACTTAGTGAAAATGAAACAATCATGTTAAATAAACATATAGAAAGAATGTCAAAATATGATTTATATATTACTGATGTTCCAGGTGTAAATTTATTAGATATAAAAAATATATGTAGAAAATTAAAGACAACCGATGGTATTGATTTCGTAATTGTTGATTACCTACAACTTATAACTCCAACAGCTGATGCTTCTAAAGTCAGAGAACAACAGGTTTCTGAAATATCAAGAGGTTTAAAAATTCTTGCAAAAGAACTTCAAGTTCCCATTTTAACGTTATCGCAACTTTCAAGATCTGTTGAAAATAGAACGGATAAAACACCGATGTTATCAGATTTAAGAGAATCTGGTGCGATAGAACAAGATGCCGACATAGTAATGTTTTTATCAAAAGAACCTAGAGTTGAGGGGGCAGAAGAAACGATGACTAATGTAATAATAGGAAAACATAGAAATGGTTCAATAGGAGAATTACAGTTAGCATTTAGACAAGAATGTCAAAAATTTATAAATATTCATAAAGTTCAATCAGGAGGAGAACATTGAGAAAAGTAGAACTTTTATCACCGGCAGGTAATATGGAAAAGTTGAAAGAAGCATTTCATTTTGGAGCAGATGCTTGCTATATTGGTGGTGGAGCTTTTAATTTAAGAGGAATGTCAGCTAATTTTAGAGATAAAGAGTTAGCGCAGGCAATTGAATATGCTCATAGTTTAGGAAAAAAAATATATGTAACTTTAAATATTTTTGCACATAACCAAGATATTAATTATATGCCAAGATTTATTAAATATCTTGAAAGTATAAAAGTTGATGGAGTAATTGTATCAGATTTGGGAGTTTTTCATACTGTAAAAGAAAATGCACCTAATCTTGAAATACATATAAGTACACAGGCAAACAGCATAAACTGGGCAACAGTAAAAGCTTGGAGAGACTTAGGAGCTACTAGAGTAATACTTGCCCGTGAAATGACTCTTAAAGAAATTAAAGAAATTAAAGAAAAAGTACCAAATATTGAAATAGAAGTGTTTGTACATGGAGCTATGTGTATGGCTTATTCAGGAAGATGTCTACTAAGTAACTATTTTACTAATAGAGATGCAAATAGAGGTGTATGTGCTCAAGATTGCAGATGGAATTATAAAGTGGTAGCACAAGATCATGAAAATGCTGGTGCACATGATATAATTGAAGATGCTGAAGGAACATATATATTCAATGCAAAAGATTTATGTACTATTGAATTTATAGATGAAATAATAAAAGCTGGTGTTGACTCATTAAAGATTGAAGGTAGAATGAAAAGTATTTATTATAATTCAATAGTTACAAAACAATATAGAGAAGCAATAGATAAATACTACAGCGGAAATTATAGTTTTGATGAAAAATGGTTGTATGAATTACAAACAATTAGTCATAGACTTTATTCAAAAGGTTTTTTCTTTGGTAAAACAACAGAAGAAGACCAAAACTACAATACAAGTTTATCGTATAGTCAAACATATCAGCTTGTTGCAAATGTACTTGAAAATTTAGGAAATGATGAATATCAACTATATATACGTAATAAAATAATTGCAAGTGAAGTTGAACTTGAATTAATAAGACCAAATGAAGATCCGGTTAAATTTAGAATAGATAAATTTTTTAATATAAAAACGAATGAATATACAGATGTTGTAAATCCTAATACTATAGCTGTGATTAAAACAAATATTAAGATGGATGAAATGGATCTTATAAGAGTTAAACTTCCTGTTGGTTATTCTGTTACTGATATTGATACTAAGGATATATAATTATGAAAAGTAGAATACTAGTTATTGAAGATGATATGAAAATATCAAAATTAATAGAAATGGAACTAAGATTTGAAAAATTTGATGTTGAAGTTGCATTTGACGGTAAAGATGGATTAGCAAAAGCAAGATATCAAAAGTTTGATTTAGTTTTACTTGATTTAATGTTACCAAAAATGAATGGCATAGAAGTATGCAAAAGAATTAGAGAAGAATCAAATGTACCTATAATAATTTTAACTGCAAAAGATGAAATTAGCGATAAAGTTGTTGGTTTTGATTATGGAGCAGATGATTATATTACAAAACCATTTTCAATTGAAGAACTTATTGCAAGAATAAGGGCATTATTAAGAAGAACAGAAAAAGTTGCTAATGTTTCTGAAAATCTTCAGTTTGAAGATTTAGAAATAGACTATACTGCTTATGAAGTACGTAGAAATAAAAATTTAATTGTATTATCAAAAAGAGAATTTGAATTATTAGACTATTTAGTCAGAAATCGTGGTATAGTTTTATCTAGAGATAAGATATTGGAAGAAATATGGGGATTTGAATATATAGGTAATGATAATATTCTAGACTTATATATTAAGTACTTAAGAGATAAAGTTGATAAAAATTATGACAGAAAATTTATTCAAACAATACGTGGTGTAGGCTTTGTTTTTAAATAAGGTGAAATATGAAGAAAATAAAATTAAAATTAGCTAATAAGATTTCATTCGCATATATATTAATGTTTATTATTTTTATGATTTTTTGTGAGTTTTTTGTTATATATTTTCTTAGAAAACAAAATTATGAAAATAATAGAATTTTGTATTCACAAAAAATACAAGAAATAAATGATTTTTTTGATAAATTAGAAGATTTTTCAAAAAAGTATAATAGTATAACGCTAGACTTTAATCCAAAAATAAAAAATAATATGATGATATATTCAAAGCCATTTGATAGTAATGGATTTGAATATAGATATATTGTTAGAATTAGAAATTCAAATGGTTATGATGAAATACCACTTAATACATATATTAACTCAACTATTAGCAAAGATAAACTTATAGAAAAAATTGAAACGATTAATAAAAGTATTAAAAGTTCATATATAAATAAAAATATACCTGTTAATATAAATGGGAGTGCTAATTCAATATACACTGTTATAAGAATTAGCAGACATATTGGTGGTAATACTTTTGATATCTATATTTTAAAGGATAAAACGGATGAGAATTTGATATATAAAACACTTATATTATTACTGACTTTATATACTTTAATAGGATTAGTAATTGTAGTATTTTTATCAAATAAGCTTAGTAAAAATATATTAAAACCAATTAATAATATTATACAAATTGCTGATTTAATTTCTACTGACGATTTAAGTATTAGAATCACACCAACAGATACTAATGATGAACTTGATAATTTAATTGAAATTATTAATGGAATGTTGGACAGACTTAATATTGCTTTTGATAATCAATCTAAATTTATATCAGATGTATCACATGAATTAAGAACACCACTTACAATAATTAGAGGTTATGCAGAATTAGCATTAAGACATGGTGAAAATGATTCTAAAATATCTACAGAATCACTTGAATTTATAGTCAGCGAAGTAAATAATATGAAAGATTTAGTTGATAAACTTTTATTTTTGGCTAGAGGAGATGCAAGTACAATAAAACTTAAAATGGAAACGTTTGATTCAGAAGATTTTATTAATCAGCTTCAAAGTGGTTCTTTATTTTTTATAAGAGATCATAATTTAATTATAGAAAGAAATGAAAAATATGCACTATATGCAGATAAAAGTTTATTATTACAAGCAATAAGAGCTATACTTGAGAATTGTGTAAAATATTCAGATACTGGTACAAATATATATATAAAATCATATTATGATTCATCTAGAAAGGCTGCGGTTATTTCTATAAAAGACCAAGGTATTGGAATTTCTAAAGAATATTTTGAAAAAGTATTTGAAAGATTTTATAGAATTGATGAATCAAGAACAAAACAAACAGGAGGAACAGGATTAGGACTTTCAATAGTAAAAAAAATAGTTTCATTACATAATGGTAAGATTGAATTAAAGTCTGAACTTAATAAAGGTTCTGAATTTATACTATTAATTCCATCAAAAGGCAATAATAAAATAGAAAAATGGAGCTAGTATTTAAAATTACTAGCTTTTTTAGAAAAGGATATAAATGAATAGTAAAATTTTACTTATAAATAAAGAAAGAGGAATTAGTTCATATAAAAAAATTAGAGAAGTACAAAAACAATATAGATTTAATAAAATAGGTCACGTAGGTACATTAGATCCGATGGCTGAGGGTTTAATAATGGCAATAAGCGATAATGCGACCAAGCTTTCTAATTTTTTGATGAAACAAGATAAGATATATGAGGTTGAAATGCAGTTGTATTATCAAACTGACACCTTAGATTTAGAAGGTAAAATAGTATATAGTGATGACATCAGAGAAAAATATAATATTGAAGATATAACAAATGCAATGAATGCTTTTATAGGAGAAATATTACAAAAACCTCCCATGTATTCAGCAATTAAAATAAATGGTAAAAAATTATATAATTTGGCTAGAAAAGAAATATTTCTTGACGTTCCAGAAAGACCTGTAAATATTTACTATATTGAAAATATAAAAACAAAAGATGACGATAAAATATCATTTACTACTAAAGTTTCATCAGGAACGTATATAAGATCACTTGTACGTGATATTGCAATAAAATTAGGAACTTATGCAACAATGACAGCACTTAAAAGAGTTCAAATTGGAGATTTTAAATTACCTCCTGATGTTAGTGAAATTGATGTAGATAATGCGATAAAGTTAGAAAAAATATATCTTAGTTATAAGCAGTATTTTGAATTAAAAAATGGAATGACTATAATTTGCAGTAATAAATTCAATGAAACTAGTGAATTGTTACATGCTTATTATGAAAATAATTATGTAGGAATAATAAAAATTATTGATAGAAAAAATTGTGATATTTATTTAAAAAGAACAAAATTTTTTGAGTAGATTAGGAGGTTAAATATGAAAAAAATAAGAAAAGCAGTAATCCCAGCAGCTGGATTAGGGACAAGAGTTTTACCAGCAACAAAGGCTCAACCGAAGGAAATGTTAGCTATTGTTGATAAACCAGCAATGCAGTATTTAGTAGAAGAGATAATTGCATCAGGAATTACTGAAATTTTAATAGTAACAGGTAGAAATAAAGATTCAATAGAAAATCATTTTGATTTTTCTTATGAATTAGAAACGATATTAAAAGAAAAAGGAAAAGATAATTTATTGAAGGTAGTTCAAGATATTTCAAATATGTCAAATATTTATTATGTAAGACAAAAAGAACCACTTGGTCTAGGACATGCTATATCAAGAGCAGAAAGTTTTGTAGGTGATGAGCCTTTTGTTGTACTTTTAGGTGATGACATAATGTATGCAAAAGAAAAACCAGTTACTAAACAATTGATTGAAAAATATGAAGAAATCGGTGGTGGAAACATATTAGGTGTACAAAAAGTACCCAAAAATGAAGTTCATAAATATGGTATTATAGAACCTGATTACATGGTTGATGAAAAAACATACAAAGTTAAAAACTTTATTGAAAAGCCAGATGATGATAAGGCACCAAGTCAGTATGCAGCACTTGGAAGATATGTATTAGAACCTGAAATATTTAAGTATATTAACAAAACAAATATTGATAAAACAGGTGAAATTCAATTAACGGATGCAATATTAGCTATGGCAAAAGATATGGATAATTTGTATTCATATAGTTTTGATGCTAAAAGATATGATACAGGAGATAAATTTGGAATGTTTTGTGCTAATGTTGAATTTAGCTTAAGACATGATGAACTTAAAGATAGAGTTAGAGAGTATTTAAAGAAACTTGTTGATGAATTATGATTATAATAACAGATAATAATCAATCGAAAGAAATTGATAATATTCTGATAAATGAATATGGTATACCTTTAAATATTTTAATGGAAAATGTTGCTATAAATGTTGTGAAAAATCTTGATTTAACTAAGAATAAATATATTGTTGTATGTGGTCCTGGAAATAATGGAGCTGATGGACTATGTATAGCAAGGCAACTAAAAACATTGAAAAAAGAAGTCAAGGTCATTTGTCCTGAAAATAAGAGTATTCATTATGATATTGCAAGAAAAATAAATATTGATTTTATAACTGAAGTTGAAAATTGTGATATTTTGATTGATTGTATATTTGGAACTGGAATTAATGGAAAATTGACAGGAAAATATAAGGAAATTGTAAATAATATCAATAACAATGATTTTAAATATACAATAGTTTCTGTTGATTTACCTACACCTAGTATAAAACCTGACTTAGTTATTATGCTTTCATCATATAAGGAAGAAATGTTAAATATTGATGCCCCTGTAATAGTTGAAAATATAGGTGTACCTCAATGCATGTATGAAAAAATAAGTAGTAAATATTTAGTGGATGAGGAATATATAAATTCTATAAAAATTAAAAGAGATATATTTGCAAATAAAGGTGATTTTGGAAGAACGTTAATTATTGCGAAAAATGGTGCTGCATTATTAGCGGTTTCTGGAAGTGTAAAAGTCGGAAGCGGATACACATATTTATTATCGGACTCTAAAACTTGTGCTGCTAATTTAATTAAAACTCCGGAATGTATAAACATAAAAGATATGGAAGAAATAAATAAAATTAATGTCATTGGAATAGGACCTGGACTTTCTGCTGATGAACAATTAAAAAATATAATAATGGAAAATATTGATAAAAAGCTGGTGTTAGATGCAGATGCTATAAATGTTTTGGCAAAACATAAAGAAATGATAACTTTATTAAATGAAGATTGCATTTTAACACCTCATATCTTAGAATTTGCCCGTATAAGCGATTTTTCAGTTGAAGAGATACTAAAGTATCCCTTTGAAGCGATTAAGCAGTTTAAACGCAAATTTAAAGGGGTAATTTTATTAAAAGGAAAAAATACAATTATAAGTTATGATGATAAATATTATGTTATTAATATAGGAAATAGTAAAATGGCAAATGCGGGTATGGGTGATTTATTGCTTGGTATGATAAGTTCGTATTATGCACAAGGATATAAACCACTTCACGCAGCTATATATGGAGCATATAATCACGCAAATATTGGTAGAAGACTATCAAAACATCATGAAATTGTTAATCCTACAATGATATCAAACGAAATGTAAACTATAAAATGGTTTACATTTTTTTGTTGAAAAGTGGAAAAAATGGTACGAAGTACAAAAAAAGTGTACATTGATTTTGCTTGTTCAAAACACGAAACACAGTCAGTTTTCAACATAGTTGATGAAAAATTAATAAGGAAACTGAAATGTTGTATTATAAATAAAATTTTATAAAATTCATAAAAATTTTTTTATTCATATAATAAAAAATATTTGAAGTCCGATAATGTATCTTATGTTATTTAATGATTGAATTTATAAAAAAACTTCAAATATATTTTTATACTTGAAGTTTTCTACATATTTTACTCTTTTCTTAATGCTTCTATTGGTGATAATTTAGCCGCTTGTTTTGCTGGATATATTCCAAATAATAATCCTATTGTCATTGATACAAATATTGAAATTAGTAATATATCTAATCTTAAGAATGGCACAATTTTTATAAATATTCCTATAATTGATGCTATACCAAATCCTATTAATATTCCTATCATACCACCCACAACAGTTACTATCATAGATTCTATTAAAAATTGCAATTTAATATCTTTATTTTTAGCTCCTATAGCTTTTCTTAAACCAATTTCAGTTATTCTTTCATTAACACTTACAAGCATTATATTCATAACTCCTATACCTCCAACTATTAATGATATAGCTGCTACAACTGAAATAAATCCTGAAGCTAAATTAAGTATTCTTGAAACTTGATTTAGTTCTTCACTAAGTGGTTTTATTTCATAGAAATCACTTTTTATAGGTTCTTTTTGTAAAAGGTATTGTTTAAATTTTTGAATATCATCTTGTAAAGTATCCTTGTTTTTAAAATCAAGTTGTAAAGAACTATATATATTATTGATATTTCCTGCTAATTGGTTAACATGTTGTATTGGTGCGACAAGTTCTATGTAATCATTTTTAAATATAGTTGATGCATTTTCAGAATACGATTTAAATGTACCAATTATTGTGTATTTACCTATTAGTTCATTATTATAACTATTTATATTTATTGTTTTACCAATTGGACTTTCATTTTTAAATAGTGATTTTGCAGAGAGTCTATCAATTAAAACGACATTTGAATCTTTTGTATACTCTTCAGGAAAAAAAAGTCTTCCTGATGTTAATTGTGATGATTTAATATAAAATGAATTATTACTGTAGTTTCCTGATATGTATGTAAATCTATCATTAATTTCTGCATTAACACTAACTAAAGGTAATGCAGATTTTATAAATGGTAATTTATTAATTGCTGCTATGTCTTCATCAGTAAAATAGTGTTTCTGTTTAATAGCTTCTTTGTTTGTAGTTGTATATAATTTTGAAAATTCAACACTCACACCATTTTTAACTGAATTTTTTATATCAGCTAAAAGTTTTCTTTCAAATCCTGCCCCAAGTGATGATATTAAAACAACTGAACCTATTCCCATTATTATACCTAACATAGTCAAAAATGATCTAAATTTAAAGCTTTTTAAATTACTAATTGAAAGTTGTATAATTTCTAATATATTCATATTATTTTATACCCCCAATCTTTCTGTTACTATACTATCGCTTTGTATTACACCATCTTTTAATCTTACAATTCTTTTAGTATGTCTTGCAACATCTTCTTCGTGTGTAACCATAATTATAGTTACACCTGAATCATTTAATGTTTTAAAAATTTGAAGTATCTCTTCTGTTGATTTACTGTCAAGATTTCCTGTTGCTTCATCTGCAAATATTATTCTAGGATTATTAATTAATGCTCTTGCAATTGCTATTCTTTGTTTTTGTCCTCCTGAAAGTTCATTTGGAAAATGTAACATTCTATCTTCCAGTCCGACTTTTATAAGAAGCTCTTCTGCTCTTTTATGCCTTGTTTCTTTATCCATACCTAAATATTTTGCTGGTAATTCTACATTGTCAATAGCATTTAATTTCGGTAGTAAATTGTATGCCTGAAATACAAAGCCAACTTTTTGGCATCTTATTTCAGATAACTGATCATCATTAAGTTCAGCGATATTTTTACCATCTAAAACATATGTTCCTGATGTTGCTTTGTCAAGACAACCAATTATATTAAGAAATGTACTTTTTCCACTTCCAGATGTACCCATTATTGCAACATATTCACCTTCACTTACTTCAAGGTTTACTCCTTTTAAAATTTCTATTTCATTTTTTCCGATGAAGTAAGTTTTTCTTATGTCTTTAATGCTTATCATTTTATTTTTACTCCCTCTTTGTATAAATTGTTTGTATTTTCAATGATTCTATCGTTTACTTTAAGACCTTCTAATATTTCAAAATTTATAGTATTATTTTCTCCAAGTTTAATATATCTTTTTTCAAGGACATTATCCTTATTAACAACTAATACATATGACTTGTTAGTCGCTAAATCTGTTGAAATATAGTTATATGGAATTACAATTTTATCTTTTATTTCTTTATATATAATATTTACTTCAGCAGAATCACCAGGTTTTAATGTACTATAATTATCAAGTTCTATTACTACTCTTGTTGTATTTTCAGCAGAACCATCAGTTTTTTGTGCTATTTGTGATATAGATTTAATTTTACCTGTTAAAATTTTATTACTTTCTAATGAATCAGATGTAACAGTTACCTTCTGACCTTCTGCAAGTTTTTTAGCTTTTATATTTATTGCATTTACAATAATTTGTAAATTTTCCGTATCAGCGATTTTAAATAGTGGTTTTGTAGGTTCAACTTTATAGTTTTCATCAGCGTTTAATGCTAATATAACTCCTGAAATAGGTGATTTTATATCTTTTTTAAAGTCAGAAAATTCTTTTTTTGCAATATTCATATCTATTATTGAAGTTTCTAAAGTTAATTTAGCATCATTTACTTCATTTTTAGATGCACCACCATTATTAAATAATTGTGTTATTGCATGATAATCTCTTCTATTTTTTTCAACTTGTAATGCAAGTCTTTTATATTTAAGTTTAGCATCATCTAATGAACTTGCTTTTAATGATAATAATACATCACCTTGTTTTACTGAGTCTCCAGTTCTAAAATTTACTTTTTCAACTTGTGCTAATGTTTCTGAAAAAATTGAAATTTCTTTTTGTGGTACAACAGCCCCACTAAAAGTATATGAAAGTACTAAGTTTTGATTTTTTACTGTGTATATGTTTGCAGGTGCACTTGTGCCTGTTCTCGATTTAATAAATAAAAATATTCCCCCAAATATTAAAGTTAATATTAATAATAGTATAATTTTCTTTCTTTTAATAGCCATTTTTTATATCTCCTTTTTTAAAATGAAAGCACCTAATTTGCTTTTTGCTTTTATTGTATTTAATTTAGAACTATGATATTCATTAATTGCTTTTAGTAAATCATTATATTTTATACTTCCTAATCTGTATTTTAAATTTGCTATTTCAAGTTCTTTTTTTGCTAATTGCTCTTTTGAAAGTTCAAGTTTATATGTATTTTTTAATAAAGCATATTCAGATAAATCATCATTATATTTATTATCAACAGCCTTTAACTTGTTATCATATTCTATTATTGAATGTTTTTTATTATATTTTGCTTCATCAAGATCAACGCCTGTTAAATCAAAACTTTTGAATACGTTTAGTCCAACACTGTATGATTTATTTTCAATATTATACATTGCATTAACATTTATAGTAGGAACTACTTTACTAGCAATATATTTATTGTATTGTAATTCAGCAATTCTTTTTTCAACTTTTATTTTATTTTTCAATTCATTTGTTTGATCTTTTATTTTAATTTCTTTTATTTCAAAATCTTCTAAATTATTTATATCAATACTAACATTTTTTGCTTTTAATTGATTTAAAATTTTATTAAGTTCTTCTTGTAAAATTATAATTTCATGTTTTTTTATTTCAATTTGTAGTTTAAAATTTTCATAATCAATTTTTGAAACTGAACCTGATTTATATTTAGTTTCAATTATTTTTTCATCAGAATTTAATTTATCAAGCACAGATTTTGAATTGTCATATTCCCCTTTTTTTACAAGTAAATCAGCATAAAGATCAACTAATGAAAAATATTCATTTTTGATTGCATCATAATTTTTATTATATTCAGAAATTGCAAGTTGTTTATTTAAGTCCCATTTGTTATAAAAAAAGTCATTTAAGTCTTTTGATACACCTATGCTATTACTCACTTTTCCGTTACTACTGCCATTATTTCCATTACCATTTCCATATGTAATTGTGTATGTAAATGCTCCCCATTTTAATGTATTTTTTAAATTATGTTTTGAGCTACTATCATAATTATATCCTAAATCATTTGTAACATATTTAAAATCATCTAAGACAGATGCAATGATTTTTTTATTTTTTATATTATTTAATTCATTTATTTTATTATTGTATGTATTAGACTTTAAAGCATTTATTGAAAATGAATTAAGACCAATTAATAATAAAATAAATAATTGATATTTTTTCATATTTTTTCCTCCTTCATTCACTGTCGCAGGTATATATTACACCATGCTTTTCTATTTGTCAATAAAGCTTAATCAAAAATGTTGATTTTTTTCTTATATAATGGGTATGACCATAAAATAAAATAAACAGTCGAAAATACTAATAATTTTATTATTATATTTGAAAAATATGATGACACAAATAAGCAAACAAAAGATGCAATTAACGATTTAACAATAAAAAATAAATATTTTAATATATTATAATCAACATATTTTATTTTAATTGATGTAAGTAAAATTAGATAATTTAACATTGCTGAAATTGATGTAGCTAATGTTAAACCTATATGTGTATATTTTTTATATAGTAAATAGTCAAGTAATATATTTAAACCTATTGCAACAAAAGATGCAATTACAGGTAATTTTCTATTTTTGTGAACATAATGTGTCCTTGTAAGTAAGTGATTTGTCGAAAAAAACACTAATCCTAAGGCATAACATTTAAGTATTTCTGTAGTAATTTGTATTCCTTCTTTGCCTAATTTACCACTTCCAAATATTAAAGTTATTATATCTTTTGAATAAAAAAATAATCCAATTACAGATGGAATAATTAAAAAAGTAAGTAAATTAAGTCCTCTAGTAAATAGTAATAGTTCTGCTTTTTTATTTTTTTTGACAACTGCACTTGACAATTGTGGAAATATAACGACAGATAAAGAAATTGCAAATATTCCAACAGGTAATAAATATAGTCTACTTGCATAGTTTATAGCACTTATAGTTCCAATTTTAAGTGATGATGCAAAATTTGTATCGACAATTTCATTAATTTGATACCCAAATATACCAATTAATGTAGGTATCATTAATTTAAAGAAATTTTTTACATATATATCATTAAAATCAATTTTTAATTTAACATTTTTGATTATTTTTATAAAGCTTGGAACTTGAATTACAAATTGTAATATACCTGATATTAAAAATGAAATTGCTAAGGTATATATTCCACCTTTAAATTTTGATAATATAGTACCAATTATAATAGTTAAGTTGAATACAACTCCTGTTAATGTTGAAATGAAAAATTTCTTATAATTATTTAAAAAAGAAGCTAATACTCCAGATAAAGCTATGAATATTAGATAAGATGCCATAATTTTTAATAGTATATTGGCAGTTTCCATTCTAGAATCATTATGAAAACCAATTATATATTTTAATATAGGTCTTGAAAATATTATTGTTAAAAGGGATATACAAACGGTAAAGTTGAAGACTAATGTTATAATAGAATAAACAAATTCATTAGCTTTATCTACACCCAATTTTTCTTTTTTTTCTGTATATAAAGGTATGAATACTGTTCCTAAAGAGCCTTCTCCTAATAAAGTTGTAAAAAAATTAGAAATTCTGGAACTTGCAAAATATGCATCAGTTGCTCCAGTTAGTCCATAAAGATTAGCAATTAAAATTTCACGAATTAGACCAAGTATTCTACTTAGTGTATTTATACCCATAACTATGAAACTTGACTTAAACATTCTGTTTTCTCTCCTTAGTGATATAAAAATCAGTATTATCGATTATAATTTCAATTTCGTTATTTTTATATAATTCAAGTATTGCCATGAAAAATGAAACTATTCTGGCTTTACTAAATTTTCCGTTAAGCAATGAACTGAAGCTGTATACTGTGTTCTTATCTAAAATTTGTATTTCATTTTTTGCATTCTCAACTGTATATTCTTCTTCGATGTCAATTTTTATACTATATTCATTTTTTTTATTTAATTTATTAAATATGTTATTTAAACATAATTGCAAATTTTCTATATTTAGTATTGAATTATCATGTATAATTTCATCGTCATCATTAGTATTTATATTTTTTCTTGTAAATCTAATGTACTTTTCATTTTCTGTTTTTGAAAGTTCTGCTGACAATTCTTTAAATATTTTATATTCAAGTATTCTTCTTTCCAAATCAACAAGTTTTTCCTTATTTTTTTCACTCTTTAATACAGAATATGCTTTAATTTCAAGTAATTCGGATGCCATTTGTAAAAATTCAACTTTAAATTTAAAATTATTTTTTTCATGAGTTTTTATAATTTCCAGATATTCATTGATTATATTACTGATAACAATATTTTTTATATTCATCTTTTTTATGTCAATAAGATGTAGTAATAAATCTAATGGACCTTCAAAATTGTCAATTTTAATATTTATCATTAATCATTCTCCAACCAAGTGTATCAAGATATATTTGTTCTTTTAATTGAATTAGTGAGTCAAATTTTTTCTCACATCTGAGTCTTTTATGTAAAATAACTTTAATTTTTTTTCCATAAATATTAGAATTAAAATCAAATATATTTGTTTCAATAGTTACTCTATTTTTATTATCTATAGTGGGATTTTTTCCAATATTCATTATACTTTGATAAGTTTTATCCATGCCTTCTATTCTAACTGTTGTTCCATAAGCTCCGTATGGAGGATATATTTTATTTTCTTCAGGTAATATATTTGCAGTTGGAAAACCTATTGTTCTACCAATTTGTTTTCCTTTAACAACTATGCCGCTACAATTATACGGTCTCCCTAAAAATTTAGAAGCTGTTTCCATGTAGCCAGATAAAATTAAATTTCTAATTAATGTACTAGATACGGTAATTCCTTTAAGTTTAACCTCTTCAATTATATTAGTTTCTATTAATTCTTTAAGTTTATTTGCATTTCCTGACTTATTATGACCAAATGTGTAATTAAAACCGCAAAATACTATCTTAGCATTTAATTTTTGTTTTAATATGTTATTTACAAATTCAATTTCATTTAAGTTTTTTATAACATTAAAATCATCTAAATATATTTCATCTATTCCTAAATCCTTTAAAATTGTTATTTTTTCTTCTAAAGTCGTAATCACTTTATTTTTATATGGAAAATTTTCAAATATATATATTAATGTTTTTAACTTATTCTTTTTTGCATATATGATTGCTTCGTTTATTAATTTTTTATGACCTATATGTACGCCATCAAAATTTCCTAATATAACAACATTATTATTTTCAATTACTTGCACTATATATTTCCCCGTTCTTTTTTATATAATTATACTATAATATTTTATAAAATTCTATAATAAGGGTAGATTTTATCATAATTTAGTGGTATACATAATATTATCAAATATATGAAAGGCGGTTATATATTATGCAAGATGATTGCAACAAGGAACAACATTGTTCATGCTGTTCAGGTGATTACAGTGAAATATTTTCAAATACACCTAGTGAAAAAAGAAATAATCAAAGAATGGGTATTATTTATTTCATATTTTTAATATTAGCAACTTTTAATTTATATCTTGGAATTGTTTTATTATTTTTACCTTTTATATTTATGATTTATAAGAAAAAATTTAGCTTGCAAGTATTATCTTTAGTTATTTTTGCAATAATAGGAATAGTTTGCAATAGATTATTATAATAAAAAAGGATAAAGATTTTTGATCTTTACCCTTTTAATTTATACTCTTTTCTTCAATTTCTTCATTGTCAATGTGTAAAAACGGTAAATATGTAAGTATCATTGATAAAACAAATAGTGAGATCAATATTATTACATATATCCAAAAAGGTCTAATAAAACTTACTGCTGAAATAATATAATCATTTACAAACATAAAATTTGTGCCTAAAATATTATTAATTAATAAACCTGTTATACACATACCGATATATCCCAATATTGCCCATTTTAATCCATTTTTTGTAATTCTAACATCAAGATGAATAAATCCATATATTACAGTCATTATTTCAAGAAAATGTGTACCCATAAATACATGTACATAAAATCTTGTATGGTAATATTCAATTCCTGGTAATATTACAGCTAGTATTGCTCCTGTAAACCAGAAATAAACTAAATTAAACAAATGATTACTTCGCTTAATAAAGAATAAACCTGATATAATAAGAGATATATTACATAAATTAAGTGGTATTGTATAAAACCATTTTTCTTGTTCTATAAATATTCTATACCATATATCAAAAATTTTAGCAAATAATAAAAAATAGCCTAAAAATCTTGTGTAATACCCCTTATAATCTGTTCTTATAATAAAAGGAACAGATATAATTACGATTGTTAATATAAGGTAAAATATAAATGACTGTATATGTAGTGGTTCAAAATAATTAAATTTATGAAGCATTAATTTATATTCCTCCTACATTTAATTAAGTGTATTATATCATCTGAAATTTTTTTATGCAATAAAATATTAGCATGTATAAAATAACTAAAATTAGTATACTGCTGTTTTCGAATTTTATACAAAATATTTTAAATTTTGATAAATAAGTCAATATTATTTCAATTGTAATGTAATATCTTACGGTTATAAAATTCAAAAATTGAATTGGAAAGATAATGCATATAAATATCAATTGAAGTAATATGCTGTATATAGGTATAAATATGAGATTTAATATAAATGAAAAAAGATATATACATTTGAAAAAATATAAATTTATTGGAAATAAAATTATTTGAATGTATATACTTTTAATTATAATATTTTTTTCTTTTATAAAAATAATTACAAATAAAGGTAAATAACTTAAAGCAAATGATAAGTGAAAAATTTGAAGTGGATTAATTAATAATATTAAAACCATTGATATAAAATAAGAATCTTTACTAGAAATTTTTTTATTTAGTAATTTTGATATTGAAATGCAAAAAATCATAAAATATGCTCTTAAAATAGGTATATTAAATCCTAAAATTGCTGTATATAAAGCTAAAATTAATAAGATTATTATAATTTTTATTTTTTTATTGCTAAAATATAGAAAGTTTGAAAGTAACATATATATTATTGAAATGTGTAAACCAGATATGCTTATCAAATGATTTAGCCCTAAATTTTTATATATTTTTTTATTTAAATGTGATTTTTCATTTAAAATAATTGATTTTGATATTTTATTTAATTTGAAATTTAATTTTTTATTAATTCTATTTCTTATATAGTTTCTAAAAATATTTAATTTACTTTCTTTTACATATATTAATTCTTCATTATTGAAATAGAGAGTAAAATTACCACTACTCTCTATTCCGTATTTATTTGATTCAACTAAAGGTTTAAACAAAAATTTATTATTAATTTTATTGACATATACTAGATTACTATCAATATATACACTCTTTGTATATATGACTTCTCCTTTATATGTAGTAAAGAAAATATATATTAGATATATAATCAAAAAAGTTATATATTTTTTCATTTTGACACCTTAACTATTGGGACATTTAATGCGTTAGTTGTATCAACAATTATGTTATAATACAACTTATTTTTTCTTTTTATTTGTATTGTAAATCCCTTGTCAAAATTTCCATATTTTGTAGTATATCTTGTAAAATCATTACTTTTATTTTTTGTTATATAATCAAATTTATTATCTAATGTTATCACATTATCTATATACTTTATTTTTTTATTACTTAGATTAAAGTTAATTTCATATCCTTTATTTTCATATATTGCTTTGTTTTGTATGTAGTTTATTGCATTCACAATTTTAACTCTAGTTCTAAATGCTCTTATTTCATTAAAATATTCAAGTAATCGTGTAGTAAACAAGTATGCTACAGAAACTAAAAATAAGACTATTATAATTTCTGTCAATGTAAATCCTTTGTTTTTTCTTTTCATTTTTATTCCTTTGAATAATCAAGTGATGCTAGTTTCTCGTAATAATTAAATATTTGCATAGCGGATTGCTTGTTTAATTTTAATAATCTCTCTGCTTCGTCAGGAAATTCATTTTTTAAACGTACAAATCTGTTTTCATTCATTAAAAAATCTTCATATTTATCCCAATCTGGTTTTTTAAAGTCAATTTGTAAAGGATTTTTCCCTTTTTCAATTAAATCAGGATTAAATCTGATTAAAGGCCAATATCCTACTTCAGTTGCTAATTTTTCTTCTGTTTGACTCATAAGACCACCTTTTATTCCGTGTTCTATACAAGGTGAATAAGCTATTATAAGTGATGGTCCTTTAAATTCTTGAGCTTCTTTAAATGCACGTATCGTTTGATTTTGATTTGCTCCCATTGCTACTCTTGCAATATATATATTTTGGTATGTCATCATAAGAGATGCCAAATCTTTTTTAGTTGTTCTTTTACCAGATGCTGAAAATTTTGCAATAGCTGCTGTAGGTGTAGCTTTAGATGCTTGTCCTCCAGTATTTGAATATACTTCTGTATCTAATACTAAAACATTTACATCAGCTCCTGTAGATAAAACATGATCTAGTCCTCCATACCCTATATCGTATGCCCAACCATCTCCACCAATTATCCAGACTGATTTTTTTAACATATATTGTCGCAACTCATAAATTTTATTTAAAATTATTTCCTTATCTTCTAATTTTTCAATATAAGCTACAATTTCATTTTTCAAATTTTCATCTTCATTTTCAATAAATAAGTTAAATTTTTCTTTTAAGGTTAAATCAATATTGTCATTATTAATTGCATCTTTCATTAGTGAAATAACTTTTTTTCTTAATGTTTCAGATGCTTCATATAACCCATATCCATATTCTGCATTATCTTCAAATAGTGAAGAAGACCAAGCAGGACCTTGACCACAAGAATTAGTTGTATAAACTGTTGATGGAACCGAGCCTCCATATATTGAAGAACAGCCTGTTGCATTTGCTATTATCATTCTTTCACCATATAATTGTGTAAGTAATTTAATATATGGAGTTTCACCACAACCTGCACAAGCACCTGAAAATTCAAATAGTGGTTTTGCAAATTGAGAACCTTTTACTGTTGTTTTTGGTAAGTAATTATCTTTATAGCTTACTTTTTCATATAAATATCTTGCATTTTCATCTTCTTTTCTTTCAATTTCTTCTTCAATTGGAACCATTACTAAAGCTTTATTTTTTGCAGGACATATATCAACACAAGCTGTACATCCTGTACAGTCTTCCGGAGACACTTGTATAATGTATCTCAAGTTTTCCATGCCTTTACCTATAGGTTTGATAGTCTGCAATATATTTGGAGCATTTTTATACTCTTCATCGTCAATTAAAAAAGGTCTTATTGTTGCATGTGGACATACAAAAGCACACTGATTACATTGTATACACTCTTGGGGACGCCATCTTGGAACCATAGTTGCAATACTTCTTTTTTCAAGTGCAGCTGATCCATGCTCAAAAGTACCGTCTTCATGACCTACGAATGCAGATACAGGTATATCATAACCTTTCAATGAATTGATTGGATTTGATATTTTTTGCATAAATGTACTTAACTTCATTTCTTTAAAAAATGTTTCGATATTTTCCCAATTTTTATCTACAATAACCTCTTCAATTCTATCTCCGGCATCAATGGCATTATAGTTTTTTTCAACTATATCCATACCTTTTTTTGAATATGTTTTTAACGCATACTCTTTCATGAAATTTTTAGCTTCTTTATAATCAATAATATTCGTTAATTTAAAAAAAGCTGATTGTAATATAGTATTTGTTCTATTTCCAAGTTTAAGTTCATACGATAATTTTGTTGCATTTATTATAAATAACCTTATATTTTTTTTAGCTAATTGCTTTTTAAAATTATCTGGCAATTTATTTATTATTGTTTCTTTGTCATACATAGTATTTAATAAAAAAATACCATTGTCTTTCATATTTTCGAGCATATCGTATTTAGTTAAATATGAAAATGTTGAGCAAGCAACAAAATTTGGTTTTTGTATAAGATAAGGTGACTTTATTTGATTTTTACTAATTCTAAGATAAGACCTGGTAAGTCCACCTGCTTTTTTTGAATCATATGAAAAAAAGCCTTGAATATAATTATCGGTTTTATCTCCAATTATTTTTATAGTATTTTTATTTGCACTTACTGTTCCATCAGAACCCATACCGTAAAATATACATTCTAACTCGTTTTTACTTAAGTCTAATTCAGAAGCAACAGCTAATGATTTATAAGTAACATCATCTATTATACCTATTGTAAAATCATTTTTAGGTTCTTTAAGACTTAAATTGTTAAAAACCGATAATATTTGTGCAGGTGTTGTATCTTTTGATGAAAGACCGTATCTACCTCCTACAATTATAGGTCTTAAATTTGAGTTGTAAAACGCATCACGTATATCTAAGTATAATGGTTGAGAACTTCCAGGTTCTTTTGTTCTATCTAAAACGGCAATTGCTTTTACAGTTTTTGGTACTACATTAAATAAATATTTAAAAGAAAAAGGTCTATAAAGGTGAACTGTAATAAGCCCAACTTTTTCACCTTGTTCATTTAAATAATCAACTACCTGACTTATTGTATCTGTAACACTACCCATTGCAATTATTATTTTAGTTGCATTTTCATCACCATAATATGTAAATGGTTTATATTCCCTTTTAGTTATTTTTGATATTTTTTGCATGTAGCTATTTACGATATCAGGAATTGCATCATAAAATCTATTTTGTGATTCTCTTACTTGAAAAAAGATATCTTCTGTTTGTGATGTTCCTCTTGTTACAGGATGCTCAGGGTTAAGTGCATTGTCTCTAAATTTTTTTAAAGCTTTTTTATCAATAAGTTTTTCAATATCTTTATAATCAATTTCTTCTATTTTTTGTATTTCATGTGAAGTTCTAAATCCATCAAAAAAATGTAGAAATGGAACTCTACCTTTTATTGCACTAAGATGTGCTATTGGTGCTAAATCCATTACAGCTTGCACATTATTACTGGATAAGATTGCAAAACCTGTCATTCGGGCACTATAAATATCTTGATGATCGCAAAAAATGGAAAGTGCGTGAGTTGATATACTTCTTGATGCAACATGTATTACACCTGGTAATAACTCACCTGAAATTTTAAACATATTTGGAATTTTAAGTAGCAATCCTTGCGATGCGGTAAAAGTTGTTGTCAAAGCACCAGCTTGAAGCGAACCGTGAACTGTACCTGCTGCACCAGCTTCCGATTGCATTTCAATTAGTCTAACTGTTTGACCAAAAATATTTTTTTTACCTTGCGAAGCCCATTCATCAATGTATTCAGACATTGATGATGAAGGAGTTATAGGATAAATAGCTGCTACTTCAGTCAAAGCATATGCAATATATGCCGCAGCTTGATTACCATCCATTGTTTTCAATTTAGTCCTCCGTTTTCTAGGCAATTATTTAGATTGCAATAGTTAGAAATTTGTAAGATTATTATACATTTTATTATAATTTTAGTCAATATGTGATATAATTGCTATGAGGTGTAGAGATGCTTATTAATTTAGTTGAAATATTATTTATAATTTTAAAATTAATTACAGGAATAATTATTATGTTTCAATTTAAAAGTAGCTTAAAAAAAGTTGAACTTATGGCAATACCGTTGCTTTTAATTGATTTAATTTTAATTATTATTTCTATTTTTACGGATAAAGTTAAAATATTTTTACCTTATTTTTTATTTTTATATTATAAAAATTGGAATGTATTTATAGCATATATAATAATTGACATGATTTTACTAATATTTTATGCTGGATTAAATGATAATTTTAGAAATTTTCATAGAATGTTAGTTTCAATTTATTTTATATCATCAATAATGGGTTATATAGTTTTGTTATTATAAATTAAAAAGTTGATAAGTACAAAAACCTATCAACTTTTTTTATTTACATGTTTATAGCTTTTAAATATAATTTTTCATATTCTTTTGCTGATTTTTCCCACGATAAATCTAATTTCATATTTTTCTTTATTAAATTTAACCAAGTTATTTTATCTTCTTCAAAAACTTGATTTGCATATTTAATGACATATGCCATATCATCCGCATTAAAATTTGTAAAACTAAATCCGTTACCTTCTTTTGTTATACGATTATATGCAGTAACTGTATCTTTTAGTCCACCTGTTTCTCTAACAAGTGGTATAGTTCCAAATCTCATTGCTATCATTTGAGACAAGCCGCACGGTTCATATCTTGACGGCATTAAAAATAAATCTGAACCGGCATATATTAAATTAGCTAATTTTTCATTGCAACCTATATATATTTTAAATTTTTCTGGATATTTTATGGCAAGATGATTGAAAAATTCTTCATAGTATCTTGAACCAGTTCCAAGTATTATAAATTTTACATTTATGGTTTTTATTATTTCCTCTATTCTTGATATAATTAAATCAAGACCCTTACCTTCAACAAGTCTACTTACCACAGATATAATCATTTCATTATTATCAACTAAATCAAAAAATCTTAATAATTTTTTTCTATTTTCCAATTTATATTCAATTATATTATCATTAATAGGAATAATTCCAACAGTTGATTTAGGATTGTATAAATCATAATCAATACCATTTAAAATTCCATAAATATCTATACTATTTGTTAGCCATTCAAGACCTTCTGAAAAATAAGGGTATTTAATTTCATTCGCATAAGTTGGACTTACTGTATTTACAATATCAGCATGACTCATACCAATTTCCATAAAATTAATATTATATGAGTCATATTCATAACCTAGTTTTTCAAATGAATAATTATTGAATTTTCCTTGATATTTTAAATTATGTATAGTGTATACAATTTTTATATTAGAAAAGAGACTTTCATGTTTGTATCTATTTTTTATAAAATACGCAATTGGTCCTGTTTGCCAATCATTGCAATGTATAATATCTATTTTTAAATTTAATTTTTTTATAAATCTTAAAACTATTTCACAAAAGTTAGCATATTGTACATCTTCGTCTAAGTCACCGTATATATGTCCTCTTTCATATAAAGTTCTATTTTCAATGAACAAATAAGTTATATTTTCATTATCATATCTTAATAAATTATA
This sequence comes from Caviibacter abscessus, assembly GCF_001517835.1. Lineage (NCBI taxonomy): Bacteria > Fusobacteriati > Fusobacteriota > Fusobacteriia > Fusobacteriales > Leptotrichiaceae > Caviibacter > Caviibacter abscessus. The sequence goes on along the minus strand of NZ_LOQG01000001.1, from coordinate 124,602 downwards.
AATTTCACCTTGCATATCAATTGAGTCAATGTATTCCAGTTTATTTATATTCTCAAATTTTATGATATCGTATTTAGGTAATATGACAGTAATATTATGTCCTAATAGTGACATTTTTTTAGGTAATGCGTAAATAACATCACCAAGTCCACCTGTTTTTATAAAGGGCTGAGCTTCAGATGCTAAGTAAACAATGTTCATGATTGTACCTCCTATTTAATAGTTTCTCCACTTTCAATATTTGAGCCATTAAATATTCTCATATTTGAAAAAATTCTTACATTACGTCCGATAATACTGTTATCTTCTACTAATGAGCCTTTACCAATTACACTTATACCGTTATATAATAAATCAGATTTTTCTTTATTAGGTAAATAATTATTTCCGTGACCCACTAATGCAAATTTACCAATTATAACATTTTTATCTATTATGGCAGTATCAATATGAGAATTTTCTGCAATATATGTGTTTTCAAATATAATACTATTTTTTATTGTTGTTCCTACTCTAACAGTAACATTTGGACCTATAACAGAATTTTCTACCATTCCTTCAATCTTACACCCATCACATACAAGCGAATTGATGATACGACCAGTTATCCCAATTCTTACTGGAGCTGAATTTTTTGATTGTGTATATATCTTCCAGCCTTCATCATATAGATTAATTCCAATTTCTTCAGATTTTTTTATTAAATCAAGATTGGCTTCATGATATGAGTCATAAGTTCCTACGTCCATCCAATAACCATCGAATTTATTTATGAATACTTTTTCATTTTTATTAAGCATCTCAGGAATTATATGTTTACCAAAATCTAAATCACTTTGAGTTGCATTTTCAATATATTTAATTAAAGCGTCTGTATTAAAAAGATATACTCCCATTGAGGCTAAATTACTTTTTGGATTTTCAGGCTTTTCTTCAAATGAAATTATCTTGTTGTTTTCATCTATTTCAAATATACCGAATCTAGAACTTTCTTCCATATTTACAGTCTTTACTGCAACTGTAACAGATGCATTATTTTTCTTATGCTCATTTAACATCCAAGAATAGTTCATTTTATATATGTGATCACCTGATAAAATCAAAACATATTTGGGCTTTTTATTTTTTATAAATCTCATATTTTGTCTAATTGCATCAGCTGTTCCCTTATACCATGATGATTGACCGCTACTATTTTCAAATGGTTGAAGTAGAGTTACGCTGGAATCTCTTCTATCTAAATCCCAAGGTTTTCCTGCACCGATATGTTCATTTAATGAAAGTGGTAAATATTGAGTTAATAATGCGACATTATATATGCCTGAATTGGAACAATTACTAAGAGTAAAATCAATAATTCTAAATTTTCCTCCAAAAGGAACACTAGGTTTTACTCTATTTTGTGAAAGAATATCAAGCCTTGAGCCTCTTCCACCAGCTAATATCATTGCTAAAACTTCCATACATACCTCCTGCGTCTTATTATATTATAGTTTACCTCATAATTTGTGATATACAATAATAAAAATTTAAAATGTATAAAAAAAGAAGTTAAAATACATAAAATAAGTAATTTTAAATTCTTTTAGCATTAAAATATATTAATAGATAATAATTTTGTATTTACATTGTATCCTTTATATTGACTTTCAATTATATTTTTATAATTTTCAATTTGTTTTTTATATTTTTCAATATTATCTGGCTCTTTTATAGTTTTATAATCATAAATATATATATTTTTATTTTTGTGATCTATATTTATTCTATCAATTATATATTTTTCATTATTTTCATTAAATATCTCAAATTCAGTATGAACTTCATATTTTTCATTAAAAATGTCTTGATTTTGTTTTACATATTTAATACATTTTTCTTTAATGATATTTAATAACTTTTCTCCAATTAAATTTCCATATTTTTTTAATAACATTGAATAAGCATATTTTTCATATTTTTCATTTAATAAGTATTGAAAAAAATAATGAACAGCTAAACCAATTTTCCTTTTTTGTTCAATAACTATGCTATGATTTTGTTTTTTATCATATTCAATGTATTGTGTATCTAAATAAAAATTACTATTTGTAAAATGGTATTCTTCATCATTAGATTCAATAATGTCAAAATTCTCCAATTCGCCATAATTTTTATTTGTTGTTATATTTAAACTATCGTCTAATACAAATACACACATATTTGATTTTGCACGTGTAAGAGCAACATACATGTTGTTTATTTCATCATCATAAGAAATTTTATTATATAAGTTCAAATAATACTTTCCATGATTAAGATTAATAATAACATCTTTTTTCTTAATAAAAATTGCTTCAATCAAATTAAAATTTTCATCATATTCTTTTACTAAAGTAAAGTCTCTATATGTATTTGTTTTAAGTTTTACAAAAGTATAAACATTATCAAATTCAAGTCCTTTAGATTTATGAATTGTTAATAATTTAATGCCTTCATCTTCTATGGCATTTTCTTTTTTTATATTCTTTGAATTTTCATCATAATAGTCTAAAAATTCTTTTAAACTATTTTTACTATCAATAATATCTAAAAATTTATTAATATTTAATATATCTTCATTACTTGGATTTATACCATATCCAAAATATTTAATATATCGTTTTTTAAAATTTTTATGATTACTTTTTAATTTATTTATATTATCTATTACAATATCTGTAAAATTATTGTCTTCCAGAAAATCTCTAATTTTTTTCAAATTAAATCCAATTAAATCACTTCTTAGAAACTCCAAAAGTGAATATATATTTCCCGAATACAGATAATGTACCAGTTTATATATTGCCATTACAGATTTTATTTTTTCGATCGAGTTTGATGCAATTGATTGATATTTTATATTTCTAATTTCTAATTCTTTTGAAAAATTATCAATATCTTTATTATTTCTAAATAATATTGCAGTATTATTGTAATGATTATTTTTCTCAATAATATCACAAACAAATGGTTCTAGTTCAGTTGTTTTATCCAAGATTGAAGCATTTACATATCCATTAGGTTTAATAAAGTTGACATTGGTATATTCAAAATCATTTAGATTACAAAAAACATCATTAACAAATTTAATAATATTTTCTTTACTTCTATAACAAGTATTTAAATTTAATTTTTTAATTTCGATATCGGAAATATTATTTTTTAATATTGTATCAAGATTTATGAATAATCTTTTATCCCCACCTCTAAATCCATAAATACTTTGTTTTTCATCACCAACAATTAATAAATTTTTACAAGTTTTTATTATTGGAAGAAATAAATAAAATTGAATATAACTTGTATCTTGAAATTCATCTATCATCATTGTTTCAATGCTTCCACCTAATATATTTAAAAACATAGGTGTTGCAACTTTATTATTAATTAAATTTAATTCTTTATCATACAAATATTTTTTTGTAAAAAAAGTTATATCATTGAAAGTAAAACTTTTGGAACTAAATTTATTCTTTTCATCAAATTCATAACAAATTTTTGCAAACTTTCTATAAATATTGTTATATTTGATAATAACTTGTTTATAATAAAAATTACATAAAATTGGAAGTATATTATCTTTAAAGTAGTCGTTTGCGGCTTCATTTTTTTTAATAATTTTACTTTCCAGAACATTTTTGGAAATATTTGCAAATAATTGTTTTTCATTTTTACATTCAAAGAGTACATCAACTTTTGAGTATAAATCATAAGATTCTTTAAATCTATATAAAAAATCATCTAATAATTCTTTAATATATTTGAAATTATATTCTTTAATTTCACTAACTGTAAGTTCAATATTTACTAAGTCATATAAAAATGGTTTTAATTCTAGTATTGATTTTATATCATTAGTATAGTTTTCAATCTTTTTAACTTTAGGATTAATATCGTAAAAGTCTTTAAAAATTTTTAATGATCTTTTGTCTTTCATTATATTTGATAATAAATTCAACAAATATTCATTTGAATTAGTATCGACAACTTCATATTTATATAAGTTTTTATATGGGGCTATAACATTTTTAAATATTTTATTAATAAAACTATCCATAGTAGATATTCTAATATTTTCAGAATTTTGTATCATGATTTCATAAACATTTTTTAAATGTGAATAATCTACATCAATTTTTAAATTTTTAACTAATTCTTCATATCCTTCTTCTTTAAATGCAATTTGTTTTAAAAATTTTAATACTCTTTCCTTGATTTCAAATGTAGCTTTTTTAGTAAATGTAATAACTAATATTTGATCATAAGAAATGCCATTATTTAGTGATTTAATAAATTCAAGAGCCATGGTGTATGTTTTTCCAGTTCCAGCACTGGCACTAATTATTTTAGCTTTCATAATCATCACCTCTTATTACATTTTTTAAATTATAATCTTTAATTTTTTTTGCAACTTCATAATATTTTAAATTTTTAAAATTTAATATTGCATTATCAAATTCGATTAAATCAAATTTAGATTTTACTTCAGTTATTTTTTTTGTATCAAATAAATAAAATAGAATAAGTTTATCAATTGATATATTTAACTGATTCTCTGTAAAAATTTTATAACCGCTAAGTTGATATTCTTGTTCTTCATTGGAAGAGCCTGTTTTAAAATCTAATATTATTTTATTATTATCTTTTTCAAGAAAAGCATCCATTATATATTTTATTTTTATTCCTTTATACTCTAATTCAATTTTCTTTTCAGATTCGATATTATAGTCTTTATAATAATTCATAAAATAATATACTTCATCAATTATTGAATCAAAAATTAAAAAATCATATATTTCATAATATTCACGTTTTATATACTCTTTATGACTTAATAAAAGCTTATTTTTTTCAATTTTAATTTCTTCATATGTGTAAAATTTATTATTTATACATGTTTCAAATAATTTGTGTATTATATTCCCTATAAATCTTGCATCAATACTGACATCTTTATAGTCAATATTACTAAATTTTTTAGTTAATATGTTTAACATATATACTATAGGAAATTCATAAAAATTATAAAAAGAATATCCGTTTAAAGATAAATTATACAGATCATCTTCTTTTTTTGGGAGTACATCTGTATATGTTAAAAAGTTTGGACTTTTATCAATTATATTTGGATTATATACAAATTTTGAACCCGTTACCATATATTTAGCACCATAATTTTTAGAGATTGGTACAATATTAAATATATAGAACAAGTTTTGAAATATTGATGATGCATCTATTTCTTCTTCTTGATTTAAAATATAATATAATTTTACATTATCAGCTAAATAAATTTGCCTAATATAATCATAATAAGTAACATATTTTAAATCATTTTCAACTAATAAACCTAGTTCTTTTCTTTGATTATTATTTAAAATATAATTCGTCTGCTTTTTGCTTGCAAAACTATGAATATTTAATAGTATTAATTCATTTACATAGGCATCACTTATATTTTTAGATATTTTAAATACTGAACTTTTAAGTTTTTGTTTTATTTTTTTTGCATCTAAATATTTTAATAACAATTTAATTTTATCAGCATTCTCATTAATAATATTAGGAAAAAATTCATCTGTTGACAATATTTCTGTTACAGCTTCTAAAAATATATCAGCTTCATCTATATATGTTTTCGCCAGTTTTGAATATAAATTCTCTAAATTATAGGTACTTTCTAAAATATTTTGTATGTATTCATTTTCAATATATTTTTTTGACATGTTTACCATATTTTTTATGATATCAATTTGTTTTAGATTTATATTAAAAAATTTTACAAAATCATTATCTAAAATTGAATTATAAATATTAACTAATAAGCTATTTTTATTATTTGTAGTTCTTAAAATTTTTTCAAGATGGTTAAGTATTTTATAGCTTTTCGTTATTTCAAATGTTTCAAGTGTTCCATAATCGAATAAATTTCTATTTATTTCTCTGTAAATTGATTTATCATCACAGATATCATTAATTACAATTTCTTTTTCTGTATTTTCACTTAAATATTGTGTAAACGCTAATAACATAGTTTTTTCATTTGTAAAATTATATGCTTTTATATTTTTATTATTATCATATTTTAAAGTAAATGACGTTAGCATAAGTTTTTTTTCAGAAAAATCATCTTTATTTGAGTAAATATGGTATTCAATAGGTATATTAATTTTACTTAATATTTCTTTTTCTTTCATTGAAGTATACATTTTATTTATAAATATAATTTTTTTATATTTTTTTAGATATAAATTATTAATTTCATATTTATGATATTTTAAATAACGGGGAACAAATATACCTTCATGTACTTTATCAATCATTTTATTATGAATATTATATACGTTTTCTAAATGTGATTTTTGCCACTTTTCATATTTTATATCTGCTAAACTTATATTGTTTTCATATAAATCGGCTATTAAACGATAATAATTATATGCTAAATCAATGCAATCAAAGTATTTATTTATACCAAAAAATTTTTTTTGATTATCATCAAGGCAAGTAAAAAAGAACATTACTTCTTTTTCTTCTTTTAATATTATTTTATCCGTTAATGTAACATTTTCAAAAAAATCATTAAAATCACTATTATTTTTTAAATATAATATATTTTCTTCTGTACTTTTTTGAATCGGATTTGATATATCAAAATATTTAAATGTTATGTTCATTTTTTACCTCTCTTTTAAAATAAAGTACCTTGGTCTGTTTCATTTAATCCATTAATACAATCATTATTTTTTAGTGTTTGATATACAGATTTATTTATCTTTGTTCTGTTAAGTAAATCTTCTATTGATGAAAAATCTTTTATATTTCTTTCTTCAACAATTTTACGTGCTACTACATCACCAAGTTTATCAACTCCTACAAACGGGATTCTTATCTTATTGTCATCAATAATAAATGTAGTTGCTTCTGACTTATATAAATCAACTGGAGCTAATTTTACATTTCTATAATCCATTTCAATCAATATTTCTATCATATTTATTTCAGCTTTATCATTTACAGTTTTATTAGAAATTGAATTTAATTCGTTAAGTCTAATTTTAAGTTCATCAACAGATTTATTCATCTTGCTTAATGTAAAATCTGAAACTTTTCTATTAAGATATGCAGTATAAAATTCAAGTGGATAATAAACCTTAAAATATGCAATTCTCATTGCCATCATAACATAGGCAACAGCGTGTCCTTTAGGAAACATATATTTTATTTTTTCACAAGATTCAATATACCAATCTTTTATTCCAGAACTTTTCATCATTTCTTTATATTTTTGCCATTCATCTTTTTTCTTAGAAGGAAGCCCTTTTCTTACAAATTCCATTATTTTAAATGCTACTGATTTTTCCATTCCTTGGAGTATTAAATAGTTCATTATGTCATCTCTTACAGAAATAATGTCATTTAATGTTGCTATTCCACTATTAACATAATCTTTTGCATTGTTTAACCAAACATCTGTTCCGTGCGATAATCCTGATATTCTAACTAATTCTGTAAACGTTTTAGGTCTTGTGTCCTTTAACATTTCTTTAACAAAGTTAGTCCCGAATTCAGGTATACCATTTGTACCTAGTTCAGTTCCAATTTGTTCACTTGTAACTCCCAAAGCATCTGTTGATGAAAAGATACTTAGTACTTTTTCATCTGTAAGTGGTATGGTATATATATCAAGATTAGTTAAATCTTGTAGATTTCTTAATGTTGTTGGGTCGTCATGTCCAAGTATATCAAGTTTTACAAGTTGTTCGTCCATAACGTGATAATCAAAATGTGTAGTTGTTGAATCTGAATTTAAATCATTTGCAGGTTTTTGATATGGTGTAAAATCAAATATTGATTTATTTGATGGTATTACAACCATTCCTCCAGGATGTTGTCCGGTTGTTTTTCTTGCACCTTCCAACATACGTGCAACTCTAAGTATTTCAGCTTGCTGTCTTTTTAATTCATTTTCTAATAATTGTTCTCTATAAATATTTTGCTCATCTAAATTTTTATCATAAACATTAAATCTTTCAATTGTTTTATCCTTTATTATATTTTTAGTAATTTCTTCAAAATATTTTTTTACATATCCAATGGCATTGTTTTCTGCAAGAGTTGAAATTGTACCAGCTCTAAATACATTATCTGCTCCGAATAATTCCTCAGTATATTTATGTATTTCAGCTTGAAATTCTCCAGAAAAGTTAAGGTCAATGTCAGGAACTTTTTCTCCGTTAAATCCCATAAATACTTCAAATGGTATTGCATGACCATCTCTTATGTATAAAGTATTACACTTAGGACAATTTTTTACAGGCAAATCTACTCCAGATTTAGCTAAATCAAAAATTTCAATGTTTTTACAGTCTTTATTAGGACATCTATAATGAGGTGATAATCCATTAACTTCTGTTATCCCCATTAAATATGCAACTATAGAAGATCCTACAGAACCTCTGGATCCAACAAGATAACCATTTTCAATAGATTTTTTTACTAATTTTTGAGCTATAAGATACAAAACAGCAAAACCATTACCTATTATTGAATTAAGTTCTTTATTTATTCTTTCTTTAATGATTTCAGGCATGTTTTTACCATATAATTCATATGCTTTATCATAAGTCATTTTTTCTACTTTTTCATTAGCACCTTCTATTATGGGTGGATAAAATCCTTCAGGTATAGGTCTTACTCTATCTATCATATCTGCAATATCATTAGTATTTTTTATTACAATTTCTTCACGTATTTCTTCATCAAAATATGAAAAATCATCAAGCATCATTTTTGTTGTTCTAAAATAGTTGTTTGTAGGAAACCTAAACGCTTTAAATTCTTTATTTGCAAGTTGTAGTACGCTTTTTACAATTCTTTCATATTCGTACATGTACATTACATTACCTACAGCAACTACTTTTTGATTTAATTTCTTACCTAACTCATAAAAATATTTATTCATTTCAATCACATAATTTTCATCTGTAATCTCTTGTTGCTTAATTTCAGTTTCATAGCAATTAGCTGGCATAATTTGTATATAATCGTAAAATTTTGCACTTTCTTCTATTTCTTCTTTATCTATACCTCTTATATACATCGAAACTAATTCACCACTATCATTAAATCCTAGTGTGGGAGCTGCTGATATTAAAAGATTTTTTTTCTTTTTTTCAAGTAAACTTTTAGGTATTCTAGGCTTACCTTTACCAAAATACTCAACTAATGATTTACTTACAAGTTCATATAAATCTTTAAGTCCTTCTTGATTTTTTACAAGTATTGTTGTTTTAATTGTTGGTGCTATTTTAACATCTAGTTGTAATTTTTCATTAACATCGGATAAAGTGTTTACGTTCATATTCATTACCAAATTAAGTAATTTTCTAAACAATTGTGCAGTAACTTCAGCATCGTTTACGGCTCTGTGGTGATGTTCATTTACTAAATTAAATTTTTTACATAAAGCATCTAAGCTAAATCTTTTTTGATCAGGTAATGTTAATTTAGCCCACTCAATCGTATCTATATATGAAAAATTTGTATTTATGTTTAGTTGTTTTGCTTTTTCCGTTACAAACCCTATATCAAATTTTGCATTGTGAGCTACTAAAGTTGATTTCCCAATAAATTCAAGAAATTGTGGAAGTACTATATCAATTGTATCCTGATCTTTTACATCATCATCAGTTATACTAGTTAATTCAGTAATTGTTTTTGGTATTGGAATTTCAGGATTAATGAATTTTGAAAATTTTTCAATGATTTTATTTTCTTGAATTTTAACTGCCCCTATTTCAATTATTTTATCTGAATAAGGATTTAATCCAGTTGTTTCAATGTCAAATACAACATATGTTTCTCTATCAAGTAATTCATCAGAAGGATTTACAATCAGTTTAGCATTATCATCTACAACATATGCTTCCATACCAAGTATTGCCTTGACGCTGTCATCTTTTTTGTCATATAAAAAAGGAAAACTATGTACTACACCTAAATCATTTACTGCATACGCCTTATATCCTAAATTTTTCATAATAGAATTTAGTTTTTTTGAATTAATATTAGAACTTAATTCACTCATATTAGTTTTCATGCTAAGTTCTACTCTTTTTAAATTTGAATCATCTATTAATTTGAATATTTTTCCTTCAGTTTTAGTTATCTTTTTTGAATCAATATAAAATTCTTTTGTGTACCTATCATCTCTTTTGTATGTCCCTTTAACATTTACATAATCAGAGACTATATAATCAATATTATCTTTTTCATTATATAACTTTTTGCAAATATATGAAGTTTCATAATTTGTTATGTATAATTTAACAATTTGCTTTATCTCTCCATTTTTTGTAGTAATTCTTTTTATGTCCATATCAAAAATTTGACCTTGTATTTCAACGGTCTGTCCAATAACAAGGTCATCTTTATTTTCTAAGATTATATTTTCAGTGTTTTCATATACTTTTACATATTCAATTTCTTCTTTTTTTTCTATTGAAATATCATTAGTTTTACATTTAAATTCTATATTACTTTCTAAATTAAATATTTTTTTTATTTCTTTAGAAATATCATGATTTATGTTATTTTTGTACGCTTGATTTACTAATAAATCTTGAAGTAAATAAATGGTTATATTGTTATTATCTACGTTTGTAACATAATCACTAAATAAAATAGAAAGAGATTTTTTTGTAATAATTAAAAAATTTATAATAAAAGAGATAATTTTTGACATTTGAGCATTACTATATTCAAATTTAGGCGTTAAAATAAAACTAAGCTTATATTTGCTTGAGTAAATACTCAATCTGGCATCAATTATCTTTTTTAATTTATCTATATCATTTATTGCATCAAATGAATGAATATCAATTTTAATTTCAAGCTCTTTTAAAACAGACGGTACTATTCTTATCTCCGTTATTTGAATATCTCTTAATCCAAATTCTCTATTAATATTATCGCTTGGTTTTAATCTACAAATTTTATTCATATTTAATTCCTAATTTTTCATCAATTAACTTAAATATATATTCTCTATCTTTTTCATTATTTACAAAATCAATTTCATCGACATTAATTTTAATAATATCTGATAAATTGTAACTTTCAAAATATTCACGGTAGTTTTTATCTAAATGTTCCCAGTATTCATATGGTACTATTTGCTCATATTCCCTACCTCTTTTTTTTATTTTCTTTATTGCATTTTCAACACTTGTTTCAAGATATATCATAAGTCTTGGTCTTTCAACATGCTCTAACATGTTATATAAAAGTTCTTCATATAGCTCAAATTCTTCTGGTTTCATATGCCCATCATGAACTAACATTTTACTAAAAATTACATCACCATATATAGATCTATCCATGACACAACCATCTAATTTAGAAGCATTTTTGATCATTTTAAATCTTTTATTTAAGAAAAATATTTGTAAAGGAAAACTCCATCTCTTTTTGTCATAATAGAATTTATCCAATATGGGATTATCTAAAACTGGTTCATTATATATTGTTATGTTATATCTTTCTGCTAAAAGTTTTCCTAATGAACTTTTACCAACTCCCACAACTCCATCTACACATATAGTTCCTTTCATTATATCCTCCTTAATTTTTGCTTTTTTAAAAAAATTAGCGTAGTAATTCATTTTTTTACTCCATTATTTAAGTATTATTTGTTCTTTTCTATTTCCGACTGATATCAACGTTATCTTTATATCAAGATACCCCTCAATATATTCAATATATCTTTTACAATTTTCAGGAAGTTTATCATATTCCTTTATATTTGAAATGTCTTCTTCCCAACCTTCAAATTCTTTATATATTACTGAAAATTCAGTATTTTTGTTTAAATTTATAGGATAAGTATCATATACTTTTTTATCAATTTCATATGCAACACCTAACTTTATTTTCTTTAACGAAGATAAAACATCAAGTTTTGTCATGTGTAGTTCTGTAACACCATCAATCATTGCTGCATATTTTAAAACAACTAAATCAAGCCATCCACACCTTCTAGCATAACCGGTCGAATTTATGTATTCATTACCGTGATGCCGAATTACATTTGAATTAACACTATCCATTTCTGTTGGAAAAACTCCATCCATAACTTTTGTTGAATATGATTTAAAAACACCTATAATATTAGCTATTTTTTTAGGGGATATTCCAACACCTGTACATACTCCACCTGTTGTTGCTATAGCTGAATTAACATTTGGATATGTTCCAAAATCAGTATCTAACATTAAAGCTTGCGTACCTTCAAACAATACCTTTTTTCCATTATCGATTGCACTATTTATTTCAAGCATGCCATCAATAATTCTATATCTTAATTTAGAAGAAAAATCTTTAAATTTTTCAAAAATATAATCAAATTCTAAAGGTGCTTCTCCAAATTTTTCTAGTATGCTATTTTTTTCTTTTAAATTTAATAATAATTTATATGCAAAAGTATCCATGTCTAATAAATCCGCTATTCTAATACCTACTTTTGATATTTTATCAATGTAGCAAGGTGTTATTCCATTTTTTGAAGGTTTTATAACATCTTTACCAATGATATTTTGTTTAGCGACATCTATCATAGTATGATAAGGCATGATAATATTAGCTCTACCGTCAATATATAAATTTTCAAGAAGTTGACCGTTTTTTTCAATACTATATACTTCATCTAAAAATGTATCTATATCAATTGCTGTTCCTGCTGAAAGTATACATTTTCCTTTAGTATTTAATATACCTGAAGGCAACATGTCAAGTGTAATTTTTTCATCTCCAACAATAACTGTATGCCCAGCATTATTACCACCTTGAAATCTTACAACATAATCAGAATCACTAGCTAATATATCAATTATTTTACCTTTACCTTCATCACCCCATTGAAGACCCACAATTACATATGTATTATATTTAGTATCCATTTTTACATATCCTTAACTACAATTTTTACAGCTTTTTTTTCTTTTTTTGATATAGCGTTAACTAAATTTCTTAAATTAGTTATAATGTTTCCATTTTTACCGATTATTTTTCCCATATCTGCTTTTTTTACATTTATATATACTTCAACAGAGTTATTTGAAATTTCTTTTTCAGTAACAGTATATTTTTCTTCATCTATAATTAATTTTTTTGACCAAAACTTAATAATATCTAAGTATTTTTTCATTTATATTTCTCCTTGCCATTCATTTTCATTGATTATTTTAATTTCTATATTGAATACTTTTTTTATTTTTTTAAACATTAAATTTATATCATTAAAAAAATATTTATTAGTAAGTATTTTTACTATTCCTTTTCTATTATCAATGGTTCTAACATTACCAATACCATCATATGCTTCAGTTATTTTATTTATAATATCTATATTTTCTCTACCAACTTCTATAATGTATTCATAATCTATCATAACTTATCAATTTCCTTTATTAAAGATATAAATTGTTCTATACTTAATTCTTCAGCACGAACTAAATCATTTGGTAGCAAGTTAATTAATTTTTCTTTATTAATATTAAGGCTTTTCAAATTATTTACAAGACTTTTTCTTTTATTTGAAAATGCTAATTTTAAAAAATTAAAATATTTTTCATGTTTAATTTCTTTTTCATATTTATTATCTTTTCTTATTTCAAGTTTTATAAAAGCAGAATCAACCTTTGGTATAGGTTCAAACATTTCCTTTTCTACTGTAAAAAGATAATATGGTTCACAAAAAAATCTTACAAAATGAGTCAACATACTGACATCACTTGATTTATATTTAGAACATATTCTTTGTGCAACTTCTTTTTGTACCATTAAATATATTTCATTTATTTTATCCCGATTTTCTATTAATTTTTCAATTATAGGTGTTGTAATATAGTAAGGGATATTTGCAATTACTTTTATATTTTCACCTTTTATATCAACAGTCATAAAATCTTGATTTATAAGTGTAAAATTACTATAGTTTTTAAATTTATTGTTAAGATACGGTATTAAATCCTTATCAATTTCATAACAATCAAGCTTTTTTGAATTATCAAGTAACATTTTTGTTAAAAATCCATGACCTGGTCCTATTTCAATTATATGGTCATTATTATTAATATTTACAGTATCTTTAATTTTAGATAATAATTCATCACTATTTAAAAAATTTTGACCATATTTTTTCTTATGAATATATGACACTCTTATTCACCTTTAATATCTAATACACATATATATGGTATATTTCTATATTCTTGTTTAAAGTCTAACCCATATCCTGAAACAAATTCATCAGGAATTTCAAAACCTACGTATTGTACATCAACGTCAGCTTGTCTTCTTTCTCTCTTATTTAATAAAGTACAAAGTATAACTTCTTTGGGACCTCTTTTTCCAATTAATTTTAATATCTTTTTAAGTGTAAGTCCTGAATCAATTATATCTTCAACAACAAGCACATTTTTATCTCTAACACTATGTTCTAAATCTTTTATTATTTTTATATCTCTTGTAGTCTCAAAACTATCACCATAACTTGATACTTCCATAAAATCCATTGTTAACGGTAATTTTATTTCTCTTACCAAATCTGACATAAAAATAACTGAACCTTTTAAAATTCCAACTACTACCATAGGAGCTGGATCATCTTTATAATCATTTGTAATTTGTTCTCCAAGTTCTCTTACTCTTTTTTGAATATCTTCTCTTGAAATTAGAGTTTTAACTATATTTTTTTCATAATTTTTTGCCATTTTGTATTCATCTCCAAATAAAAATATTATTTACATTATATCATATTTTAATTATTATTTTTACCTAAATTCAGATAAAAAATTGAAAGTACAAGTATTGTAGCAGCTATTAATTGAATAGGTGATAATAATCTCTTATATGTTATTGCTTCTACAAATACTGATGTTATTGGATAAGCAAGCTCACATATTGTTGCATATGTTGCTTTTGTTGTAGTCATCCCTTTATAGTATATTAAAATTGAACTTAAACTATAAACTGCAATAATTATAGTAAGTATATAAAGATTACAATTTGATACATATAGCTTTGCACTTGATATAGTTGAATTTGAAAATACTAAAATTATACCTGTTATAACAGTTGTAAATATAAATCTATAAAATGTAGTTGTCAAAAATGAATGTTTCGTTACTATTTTTTTTCCAAAAACCGTTGAACTTCCAAACGACATTGCTGCTATAAGTGAATAAAATGCCGCCTTTAAATTATTTTCAGGTAATAATTTAGGATTTTTAAATCCAAATATTAAAAAGTATAGTGAAATTAGCGAAACTATTAATATTATATAAAATCTTTTTTTAGGTTTTTCTTTCAATAAGAAATATGCAAGTATAACAGCAAAAATTGGTTGCATTTTTTGAATTACAGTTACCAAACTAAGGCTAAAATTGCTAAGTTGTAATGCTTTTACTATTGCAAGTGTTCCAATTGTACCACCAAATAATGATATTAAACCATAATAAACATAATCTTGTTTTTTGAATTGTGTTATAACTTTATATTCGTTGAAAAACAATAAAGATAAGATTATGCTTGGAACTAAGTGAGACATAAATACTATAAATTTAACATCATAGAATCCATACACAAAATATTTTGGAGTTAATAAAATGCCATCTATTCCCCACATTGTTGCTGAAATAATAATTAATAACCAACCAAAATTATTCTCTTTTTTCATATATTATAACTCCTTCATGTTATTTGTAAATTATACCTATTTTTATTTAATTATTCAACTCTTTAATCAAATATGATATAATTGAATAAATTAAAATCAGGGGGCAAAAATGATATTAGTTAATTTTCTTACAATATTAATAAGTGTAATTTTATCATTTTTAATTATTGTTTTTATACTTATTATGATTATTAAAAATTCACTATCAAATAAAAGTAAAAAAAATGTCGTTAAAAATCCAAAAACAGTATTAATCGCTATAGATGATGTCATTTATGATAATATCGAAAATCCTTTTTCAAAAAAATTAAATTTTTATAATTTAAATGAAAAATTAAATGATGTTTTACATAATGAAAAAATAGAAAAAATAATAATAGATGTGGACAAAACAAATCTAACAAATACTCAAATTGAAGAATTAGAACCAATATTTACAAAACTTCGTCAGACAAAAGAAGTTGTTGCAATAGGAAGTTTACTGGATAATAATAAATATTTAATGTCAATGCTTGCCAGCAAAATATATCTTGTTAAAACTGCAAATTCTACTCTAGTTTTAAGAGGATACAGCAAAAAATTAAATTATTATAAATCATTATTTGATAAAATTGGTATTAAATTTAATGTTTTACATGTGGGAAATCACAAATCATATGGTGAAAATTTTAACCATGACAACATGTCAAATGAATTAAAAGAAGATATAACTAGACTTAGTAATTTAAATTTAGAATACTTCATAGAAAAAGTAAAAAAATACCGTAATGTCGATATTACAAATGATTTAATTGATGGAGAATTATTTTTAAATAACAGTTACGATTCATTAATTGATGGTTATGATACAAAAAGTAGCTTAATTGACGAAGATGATTATTTAATTAATATTGAAGATTATAAAATAAAAAACAAGAAGAAAAATAAATCAAAAAATATAATTGCAGTTATAAACTTAGAAGGTCAAATTAATCCTGGTTCTACAAATAACTTATCTATAAGTTATGATGATGTATTAGAAAAAATTGAATTATTAGAAAATTCTGACGATTTTATTTCAGGTGTTGTTTTAAACATTAATTCACCTGGTGGATCTGCATATGAATCAAGTATAATACATTCATTATTAAAAGAAAGAATTGACGTACCTATATTTGTATCAATGAAAGATGTTTGTGCTTCAGGTGGTTATTTCATTTCAACAGTTGCGAGAAAAATATTTGTAAATGAAACAACTTTAACTGGATCAATTGGAGTTGTTGCACTCTACCCTTCATTTGAAAAATTAATTGAAAAAATTGGTATAAATATTGATGGAGTCGAAAAAGGTGAAACAGTTGATTTTGGAAATTTAACTACTTCACCAAGTGAAAAAACATTAAAGATACTTAATAAGTCACTAGAAGCTACTTATAAAGAATTTAAAGCTTGTGTTATTCGTGGAAGACTTATGACAGATAAAAGATTAGAACCAATTGCCGGTGGTCGTGTATGGACAGGTAAAGAAGCTGTTGAAAATGGGTTAGCCGATAAAATAGGTAATCTTGAAGATACAATTAAATCCCTTGCAAATTATTTGAAATTTGAAGATTATAAAGTAATTAATGTAGAAAAAAAGGTAAATATTAAAGAAAAAATAAAAAAATTAAAACCTTCAATGTTTTTTGCAAATTTTAATAATTATTATGAACCTCTAATGTTGTATATAAAAAATGAGCTGTAAGCTCATTTTTTTATATTTCATCATAATCACTAGCACATTTTAATTCAAACAATTTAGGATGAATTTTAGGATAAGTCCAATATTTTTTTAATGGCATTTTATTTATAACTTCAATATTGTCATTAAAATTATTTATAAAATCATTAATTATTGAATAATATAAGACACCAAATTTACTGTAACCTTCGTCATATTTTATTTCAAAAATTCCCATTTTTAAAAGATTATATTTTTTTGCTCCAACTTGTTTTTCAATTACATCGCTTGCAATATCAATTAAATTTTCTTCATTTTCAATTTCTATACTGGGAAATTCATAGGTATCACTTTTTTTATTTTTCATAATAACCCATTTATTTTTATAACTTGGTATAACCACAAGTAAATCAATATTTTCTATATTAAACTGTTTAATAAAATTAACTTTTATCATAAAATACGACCACCTTATTACATTTTTTTTGCAATTTTTTTCAATATTTCTTTCATTATTAATGCAGAGTCTGCTAATTTTTCAATTTCATCATTTGAAATATAATCTTCAACTTTAATTTTATTATATCCTAATGATTCTAATGCCAAACTTACTTCATTTTTAATAATATGTAAGTTAGAGTTACCAGTAAATTCAAGTAATTCAACTTTATCTTTTAATTCAATGATAAGCTTTTGTGCTTTTTTTAGCCCAAGTCCTGGAACTTTAGATAATAATTTAGCGTCTTCATTATTTATTATATTTGTTATTTCATTATAATTAAACGTTGAAAGAACTGAAAGTGCAATTTTAGGACCAATACCACTAACTTTAATAATTTGTTTAAATATTTTTCTTTCATTTATATTCTTAAACCCATATAAAGTAATATCATCTTCTTTTACATTCATATGTATATATATTTTTTCAGTTGTCCCTATACCTCCGAGAGCTTCATAAGTTTTAAATGGTATGTAAATTAAATATGCTACTCCCATACATTCAAGAGCAATATAATTTAATTCTTTTACCACTAAATTACCATTTATGTACTCGTACATTTATATCAACTCCTAAAATATTTTTTGATAATGTTTTAAATTGTCCTACATCACCACTTGTATAATATTCATCAATTCCACTATCATGTTCTATAATCCTAATTGATTTTGCACACTCTAATGCTGGATCTATAAATTCATAATCATTGTATATATTTTTCAAATATTTATTTAATAAAGGAAAATGAGTACATCCCAAAATTATTGCCTCATTTTCATTAACCATATCATCTAAATAATTTTTTATCACTTTTTCAATTCCAATTTTATCAAGTTTTTCAGCATATTCTACTAATTTAGGTGTAGCTTTTTTCATATTTAATTTTCCATTTAATAGTTTATCATATTTACCAGATTCAACCGTTGATCTTGTTGCAATTAATCCAACTTTAGTATAATTATTACTTAGCATATATTTAACAACAGGAATAATAACACTATAAATTGGGATTTTATATATTTTTATAAGTTTATCATATGCAACAGAACTTGCAGTGTTACATGCTATAACTATTGAACTAGCTCCCTTTGATATCAAAAACTCACATATATTTTTGCTATATTGTATAATTTGATTATCTGTTTTTTCACCATAAGGCAAATGAATACTATCAGCAAAATATATAACTTTTTCATTGGGATATAACAATTTAATTTGCTTTAAGACACTTAGACCACCTAGTCCTGAATCGAAAATTCCAATTGCCATTTTATATCTCCAAACTAAATAATTGAACTAATTTTTTTGCAACTCCATCTTCATAATTTGCATCAATTACTTCAATATTATTTAAACAATTTTTTAATTCTTCAGCAGCATTTTTCATTATATATCCTTGCTTTACTTCATTTAGTAATTCGGCGTCATTAAATCCATCACCAAAAGCAATAGAATGTTCAAGTGAATAATCACATATTTTTATTAGTTTTTTTAAAGCCTTTGCTTTAGTTGCATCTTTTGGGAAAATCTCTAAGCAAAAAGGTAATGTAAATGCCGTATTAACATCAAAACCAACTTTATCTTTTAATTCTTTTTCTAAATTAACTAAATCGTCATGTTTACCTATATAATATACTTTTGTAATTTCTTCATCTTTTATTAATTCAAGTGAAGTATTTTCAAATTTCCAATCATCACTTATCCATTCATATATAATATGATCTTTAGGTAATGTTTCAAGTATGTACCATCTATCATCCGTAATTATATTTATAAATATATCTTTTGAATATTTTTTATGATTTATTTGATATATCTCATCAAGTGTACTTTTATTCAAAAAATAACTATGTAATCTTTTATCAAATTTATCATATAATATTGCACCATTTGAAGTAATCATTGGTATGTTTAATTTTAAATCCGCTTTAATCCTTTGAGCATCTTTATAATTTCTTCCGGTTGCTATAATAAATTCAACATCATCACGTTCACATAATTTTCTAACAACTTTTTTTGTATAATCACTTAAAACATGTTTACTATTTAGTAGTGTTCCATCTAAATCACTTACTACCAATTTAAGCATTAATTCCTCCAATATCTAGTAAAAATAAATATAAAACGGACTTTATATTAACATTATTTTTTAAACTATTTTTTAAATTTATAAGATATATATATCTATCTTTACTAATTATATTTGCAAGCTTTATAATTAGTCTATGTAAAAATTCACTTGCTTTCTCTCTATCTTGCGAAAATAAATCAATTAATTTATAAATATAAGTAAGTTTATTTACATCATTTTCATATTTTAAATTAAATATTAAATAATCAATGGAAAATTCATAATTAATTTTCATATAAACATTGATATTTTCATTCGTAAAATATGTTTCAATCATATCATAAGAATTCTCAATATCCTCTATCTTATATTCATCTAAATTAATATTATTTTGTAAATATTCATCTATATATTTTTCATTGCCATCAAAAAGATTATAAATATCACTGCTAATATCATATTGTTTTGGTTTAATATATATTTTTAATGCTCTTGATTTTATTGTTGGCAATATGTTAAGTGTATTAGTTAAAAGTATAAAATATGTATTTTGTGGTGGTTCTTCTATAACTTTTAACATTGCATTACTAGCTTCTTTTTTTATTCCATTAATATCAAGTATAAATATTTTTTTTCCAGTATATGATGTTTCAGCAGCTTTAGCTATGATATTTCGTATATCATCTATTTTTAATTTTTGCAAATATGTTATATCAGGATGTTCCCAAATATCATTATAGCTTATTTCATATTTATCATATATCATTTTAGATAATATTATAGCCTTATCAAGTAAATTTACTCTTACATCAGAATATAATAAATATGTTGCATTATTTCTTTCAAGCTTTGCAATTTTTTCTAATTCATTCATACTATATTTCTTTCATTTGTAATGTTTCTAATAATTTCTTGTCTTCAAACGCCTTTCCTCCGCCTAAAACAACACTATCCATAGGGTGTTCTGAAACATAAACATTTACTTTTATATATGATTCCAATAAAGTTGTGAAATTTTTGATAAGTGCTCCTCCACCAGTCATTACAACACCATTATCAAGTATATCAGCTGCTAATTCAGCTGGACATTTTTCTAGTACTTCTTTAGCAGAATTTACTATATCCATAAGTGAATGTTTAATTGCTTCATTTACTTCATTTTCATCTATTTCTATTGAGGAAGGTGTTCCAAGTTCAAGATTTAAACCTTTAATAACCATTTTTTGAGGATTTTCAACTTTAATTGCATTTGCAATATTTTTCTTTATTGCTTCTGCTGCTCTTTCTCCAATTAATAGATTATATTTATTTTTAATATATCTAACTATGTCACTATCAAAGGTATTTCCCGCTATTCTTATTGATTTAGAAGAAATTAATTCATTTAGCGAAAGTATTGCTATATCTGTAGAACCTCCTCCTATATCAACTACCATGTGACCATTAGGTTTTGAAATGTCAATTCCAGAACCTATAATTGCTGCTCTACCTTCTTCTATTATATATATTTTTTTTGCACTTAATATTGAATCAAATAATGCTTTTCTTTCAACTGATGTTACTTCAATAGGTACACAAATCATAACTTCAGGTTTAAATAAACCATACCCATATATTTTCTTTATGAAGTGGTCTATCATTTCACGAGTTACATCAAGATCAGCAATAACTCCATCTCTAAGCGGTTTTATCGCTTCAATGCTTGCTGGAGTTTTACCTAACATTTCTCTGGCTTGAGAACCAACAGCTATAACTTTTCTAGTCTTTCTATCAATTGCAACAACAGATGGTTCATTTAATACAACTCTTTTAAGTTGTTTGTCATAAATTAAAATATTTGCTGTTCCTAAATCAATTGAAATACTTTTATTTACTCTAAAAATATTAAAAAATTTTCTAAAATTCATTGTTACCCCTCATTATTTTTTATCACTAATTGATATATTTAATTTTAATAATTCATCACGGATTTTATCAGCTAACTCATAATTTTTATTATTTCTAGCTTCATTTCTTAAATTTATAAGAATCTGCAATAATTCACTTTCCATACTATTTACCGCCTTATCTTCAATAATTAATTCTATACCTAATATATCAACTAAATGATATCTAACTGCATCATATACACTAATTAAATTACAATCTAAATTACTAGATATAAAACTATTTACTTTTTTTAAACATTTCGATATTGCTGCAAATGCTTTAGGAGTATTCATATCATCATCTAATGCTTCTTTAAAATCATTTTTAAATTCATTCACTATTATTTCTATAGTTTCATTTTTATTAAATTCTGAGGTTTTACTGTATTTATATAAAGTTTTTGAAATTTTTTCCAATGTTTTTTTTGCAACTTGCAAATCAGTTTCATTAAAATTAAGATTTTTTCTATAATGTGAAGATAATATAAAGTATCTTATAACATTTCCTGAAAAATTTTTAAGTACATCTCTTAATAGTAAAAAATTTCCTGTAGATTTACTCATCTTTTCATTGTTTAATGTAACATAACCATTATGTAGCCAGTAATTTACAAATGTTGTCTTTTCTTTATTTGAGCATATACTTTGTGCTATTTCATTTTCATGATGAGGAAATATTAAATCCTGCCCTCCCGCATGTATATCTATATTATCACCTAAATATTTTTTTATAAGTGCACTACATTCAATATGCCAACCGGGTCTTCCTTCGCTAAATGGTGAATTATAGTACGGTTCATTCTCTTTTTTCCTTTTCCATAGCACAAAGTCAAATGGATTATTTTTATCCTTATTTATTTCTACTCTATTACCTGCGTTTAAATTTTCAAGTTTTTGTTTTGATAATTTACCATAACTGCTAAATTTATCAACTGAAAATATTATATCGCCATTTTTTTCATATGCGTAACCATATTCAATTAATTTATTTATCATTATGATAATTTCATCTATATTATCAGTTACCTTAGGTCTAATGATATCTTTTAATAAATTTAACTTAGATGTATCTTCCATAAAAGCTTTTATATATTTTTCAGTTATAAAATCACAACTTTCATTTTCCTCATTTGATCTTTTTATTATTTTATCATCAATATCTGTAAAGTTTTGTACATATCGTACATTATATCCTAAACTTTTTAAATATCTTGCTAGAACGTCAAATACAACCAGAGGTCTTGTATTTCCAATATGAATATAATTATATACAGTCGGACCACATACATACATTAAAACTTCATTTTTATTTATTGAATTAAATTCTTCAATTTTATTTGTTAAAGTATTATATAACTTCATTTATAACCCTCTTTTATTTTAAATTAACAATAGTACAACCTAAACCACCTTCATTTTGATTAGCATCTGTAAAATTTGATACATATACTGAAGTTTTTAAATATTCTCTTATTTTTTGTCTTAAAACCATTGTACCTTTTCCATGAATTATATATACCATATTGTAGCCAGATAAAACTGCTTTGTCTAAATATATTTCAATTTCATTTAAAGCATCATCACTATTTTTACCTCTGACATCTATTTGCATTTTAGTATTTCCACCTTTAAATGAAACAAATCTTTTTCCTGTATTATTTTCTTTTTTCTTTGATATTTTAACTATATCTGTAAATGGTACAACTAATTTCAATATACCTGCTTGAACTTGTGCTGATGCTTTACTTGCAATTATTTTAAGTATTTTTGCATTTTTATTAAGCGATTTTATTAAAACTTCTTCTCCAAGTTCAAAGTCTATACTTATTTCTTCTACTTTAATTTCATTTTTTATTTTCTTTTTATCTTCTTTTATTGAATTAGCAAGCATATTTATATTTCTTTGTGTTTGTTTCATTTCATCGATATTTGCATTTTCTTTATTGATTTTCTCAACTAACGCTTTAGCTTTTGCCTGCATATTTCTTAAATATTCATCAGCTTCCTTATGAGACTTTTCTATGATATCATTTTTTTCTTTTTCAAGTTGTAATATTTTACTACTGTATACTTGCTTTTCTTTTTCTAATTCTTGTGTAAGCTTTTTAAACTTTATATTCATTTCTTCAAGCTCTTCATTTTTTTGTTTAATAGCTGTAAGCATTTCTTCAACTTTTTTATTATCTTCACTAATGTATGATTTTGCATTTTGAATTATTGTATCAGAAATACCATATTTTTTAGCTATTATAAGTGCATTACTTTCTCCAGGAATACCTTCTATTAATCTATAAGTAGGAGATAATGTTTCAATGTTAAATTCCATTGAAGCACTTTTAATTCCTTTATTATTAAAAGCGTATGCTTTTACATCACTATAGTGAGTGGTTATAATTGACTTTATATTTTTACTGTTTAAATAATCAATTATTGCCATTGCAAAAGCTGATCCTTCCATGGGGTCTGTTCCTGAGCCTAATTCATCTAAAAGTATCAATGCTTTTTTATTACAAAGTGTAAGTATTTCAGATATTGATTTAACATGTGCTGAAAATGAAGATAAATTCTGTTCAATGCTTTGCTCATCACCAATATCTGCTAAAACAATTTCAAAAAAACCGATAGTTGACTTTTCAGATGCAGGTATAGGTATACCTGATAATGCCATTATTGTAAGTAAACCTGTTATTTTTAATGTTACTGTTTTTCCACCTGTATTTGGACCTGTTATTAGCATAATTTTATCTTCATCTAAATTAAAGCTTATAGGTACAGAATTTTCTTTTGGTATAAGTGGATGTCTTGCATTTACAAGATTGATCATCTCTTTATTTACAATATTTGGAATCTCACATTCATATTTTAATGAAAATAAAGTCTTACTGTTTAAAAAGTCAAGAGTAAGTATAATTTCAAATATATGCTTGATATCATCTAATTTAACTCTAATATATTCACTTATTCTAATTAAAATTTTTCTTATTTCTTCTCTTTCACGAGTTTCATATTCTCTTAATTTATTATTAAGTGAAACTACTGAAATAGGTTCAATATAAACAGAATTTCCAGTTGATGATCTATCATGTTCTATACCTTTAATTAAACCTTTAAAATCCGTTTTTACAGGTATTACATATCGATCATTTCGCTTAGTTATTATTTTTTGATCTACAGCTTTTGATGTTTTGGGCTCATTTATTATACTATCTAATTTATCTTTAATATTTTCATTTATTAATTTTTTTTGTTTTCTAATGTCTTTAAGACCTACAGAAGCAGTATCTTTTATATCTCCATTATCATCAACTATATCTTCAATGACATTTTCCAATTCTTTAATTTCAATATCATTTGAAAATATCTTCCATATTTCTTTATATTTATCTCTTACATTTTTAGCACGACTTTTACATTTTCTATATAAAATTAAATCTTTTTTTAAATGAAATAAATCAATTAATTCAATATATGAGCCTAACATACTTAATGATTTTATTTGATTAGATATATCAAATATCTCTGTCAATTCAAATCCATCATCATATTTATAAAAATCAATCATTGACTGCATTAATTTTAATTCTTTTTCCAATAAGTCTTTATTAGTATATAATTTTAAATCTAAAAATTTTTCTTTTGTTTCATTTAAAAATGAATTATCTATTAATTTATTAATTATTTTATAAAATTCAAGTGTATCATTATAGTTTTTCATTTGTCACCTCACTTGTTTATTATAACACATATAGAAAAAAAACACATTATAAAATGTGCTTTAAACTATTTCTGATATATTCAAATATTTTGGCAAATATGCCTAAAGCTGTGGCACTTGTTTGTGCAATAATAGGTATTTTATCTATTACTTGATTATTTTTAGTAATTATTATTTCTCCAACTTTATCTCCAATATTAACTGTTTCCTCTAATTTTATAATATTTTCAACTATATCAAAACTCTCATCATAGAAAAAAAAGTCTTTTCCTATTACAGTTCTAATCTTTTTTTCATTTGAATATTCTACTGGAATTTCTTTATAAAACTGACCGTTTTGATAAACAAGTTTAATTTTTTCCATTAATTGTTCAGCCACTTCATTTTGCTGCTTAAATCTCATAGATTTTGTATCATCACCTAAAGTTACTGTAATTAAATTAATGTTTTTAATTTTATTTATCCCAATCATATTAAATTTTGATAAAGAATGAAAACCTGTTTTAAGTCCAATATTTCCAAAATATCCTAAATTATTGTTTCTTGTGTAATATTCTTGATCATCAATAATTATTTTTCTCTTATTTGTCCATTCAAGTATTCTATTATCTTTTATTGCAATTTTAGCTAATTTATATAAATCCTTTGCTGTTGAAATATCAAGAGGTAATTTTGTAATACTTGTAGGTAATCCTGCCGGCGTGTAAAATACAGTATCATTAAGTCCTAAGTAAGAAGCTTTTTTATTCATAAGTTCTACAAATTTATTAATATCTCCTCCACCAATATATTTAGCAACAGCATATGCTGCATTATTAGCTGAATATACAAGCTCAGCTTCTAATAAAGTTCTTAATGTATATTTTTTATTAAGGCTAACATCTAAATAACTTCCTTTAATGTTGATTGTTTCCTTATCAAAGGTAATTTCATCATCTAACGATACTTTTTTACTGTCAACTGCATCTAGTGCTACTAACACATTCATAACTTTTGCAAGAGATGCCGTAGGCCAAATCATATCAGAGTTTTCCTCATAAAATATATCTCCATAATCAGTTGCACTAAAAATAGCAGTCGATGAAAAACTAATCATAGATAATATGCTTATTATGATAAAAAAATATTTATTTATTTTCGTATTAAATCGCATACTTCACACTCTAACTTTCTTTGTATACATTTTTCTCTACCGTGTAATATAAAATAATGTGTTATGTTTCTCCAATATTTTTTAGGTACAAGTTTTTTCAATTCATTTTCAATTATAACAGGATTTTTAGTATTGACAATTTTCAATAAATTTACAAGTCTTATAACATGTGTGTCTACTACTATACCTTCGTTTATATTCCATAGTTCGTGTAGTAAAACATTAGCTGTTTTTCTTCCTACTCCGGGTAATTTAAGTAGTTCCTCCATATTATGAGGCAAAATTGAATTATATTTTTCATAAAGTAACTTAGAATTTTCTTTTATATTTTTAGCTTTATTATGATAAAATCCTGTAGATTTAATATATGTTTCAAGTGTTTTTATATCCATATTGACTATGTCAATTGGAAATTTAACAATTTTAAATAATTCTTTTGTAACTATATTAACTCTTGCATCTGTACATTGTGCGGATAATATAACAGCAATCATTAACTGAAATTCAGTTTCATAGTTTAACTCTGTTTTTAAATTTCCATATTTATTTTCAAAAAATGTTAATACATACTTTATCTTTTCTTTTTTAGTCATATATATTTTCCTTTAATTAAAGACGAGCCTAATGGCTCGTCTAATATTTATCTTGATTCATATATACTTACTCTTTTTTTACCTTTTCCAAATGATTCAAATTTTACATAACCATCTATAAGTGCATATAAAGTGTAATCTTTACCTAAGCCCATATTAGCTCCTGGATGGAATTTAGTTCCTCTTTGTCTAACAACTATGTTCCCGGCTTTAACTACTTCACCATCATATTTTTTTACCCCTAAATATTTAGGATTAGAATCTCTACCATTTCTAGTAGACCCTTGTCCTTTTTTTGAGGCAAATAGTTGTAGGTTTAACTTTAATAACATTTTCATACCTCCATTACTTTGAAATTTATATTTTTAGGATATTCTTTACTCAATTCTTCTAAAAAAAGATAATATGAATTAATTAATATATAAATTTTATCATCTTTTAAATTTTCAAAATTACAGTATGTATAACCTTCATCAATTGTATATTCTACATTTGCACTTAACACTTCTAATATTCCATTTAAAGTCATAAGTGTTGTTGATGAAACTGCTGAACATACTATGTCTGTTCCATATCCTCTTAAATTTGAATGACCTTTTATTTCAAATGAAATAAATTTGTCATTTTTTCTTTTAAAAAGAATTTTAATCATTCTTTTATCCTTTGATGTCTTTTATTTCAATTAAAGTATATTGTTGTCTATGACCTTTTTTTCTGTAGTATGTTTTTCTGTTATACTTAAAGTTGATAACCTTTTTTAATTTATCATGAGCCTTTACAGTTGCTATTACTTGTGCTCCTTCTACTAAAGGATTTCCAATTTTTCCATCTAGCATTAACACTTCGCTTATTACAACATCTGAATTTACTTCAGCGGCTAATTTTTCAACTTTTATTACTGATCCAACTTCTACTTTGTATTGTTTTCCACCAGTTTTAATTACTGCAAACATTTACTGTTCACCTCCAAATTAATTTAAACGCTGTTATAGGTATTAGCGACCTATACCAAGCATAATTGTTATTATATCATATGTAAAATATAAATGTCAAACTTATTAGATTTTTTTAGTCTGAATATACCAAGTTGATAATAAATGCATTATAAGCATTATTAAAATTACAATAACGTAATTTAATGTTGGATTCATTAATTTTTTTAATAAAATTATAATTGAAATAAATACAATAAATAACTGTATAACTATAACTTTTACTGTTACTTCATATGCTATTTTATTAACAAAACGCCAATTTTCAATATTTATTATTGAATAATCCGTTCTAAATCCGCCTTTTTTGGTATAGTTATAGCATTAATTTGTTTTTTGTATGATAACGAATATAAATATAACATTAATGGTATTGCAATTTCTAATATAAAATTTCTTAATAATGTTTCCATTTCTCACCCTTTTAGTTTTATTTAATAATATATCCTATACCTCTAACAGTAGTAATTAATTTTGTTTTAAATTTATAGTCAATTTTTTTTCTTAAAAAATTAACGTATACGTCAACAATGTTACTATTCATTACTGTATCAATATCCCATAATTTCTCTGCTATCATAGTTCTTGTTAATATTTTATTTTTATTTTCTAAAAAATATTCCAATAATAAAAATTCTGTTTTTGTTAGCTCAATATCCACATTATTTCTACTGACTGAATAAGAGTCTAAATCAACTCTTAAATCTTTATAAACAATTAAATTATTTTTACTATATTTATATCTTGTTATCACTTTATATACAGCAGATATTTTTTGATATATTTGTTTAATTGTACTTTTACTGAAAATATAATCATCTATTCCAAGTTCAATGCCCTTATTACTTACAAAATTATCACTCATATCATCAACAGCTAAAATGTATATGTTTTTATCTGTTTTTCTTATATTAATTATAGTTTTTTCAATATCAATTAAATAATTTGTATATATTACTAATAAATCAATATCGTTATTATTTATATGATCATATAATTTTTCTTCACTGTGTATGTTAAAAATTTCATCTTTTACATATGTAATTAATAATTTATCTAATAATGAAGTATTTAATTTTGTCAATTTATTATAAATTAAAATCTTCATATATTCTCTCCTATTTTGTAAATAGTTTATCCCAAGCTTCGGTTTGTTCCTTAAAATTATTTAAAAAATCATTAACATTATTTCCGCTTATTTCTATATCTGTAATTGAATCACTCATTCTAATTGTTTTAGCAATATTAAGATCATTTCTACTTATTAATGAACCAAAAACTGTATAGTTTTGATAAAATTCAGGATAAGGATTTAGCGTTATAAAAAATTGCGAACTTGAGCTATTTGGTTGTCCTGTATTTGCCATTGCAAGCATTCCTGGATTATCAAAATTTAACCAACTTACATATTCATCTTTTACCGTATATCCTGTATTACCCGTAGAATCTCCTTTATTATCTCCTGTTTGTATTAAAAGATTATTTACTATTCTATGAAAAGTCATATTATCATAAAAATCTCTTTTTACTAGATAAACAAAATTTGCAACTGTTTCAGGTGCAGCCTCCGGATAAAGATAAATATTTATATCTCCTTTAGTAGTTTTAATTTTAGCCTCTAATTTATATCCAGCTAATTTTTTAGCTAATTTTTCTTTAGGTGTTAAATTTGTTAATTTTTCACCAAAAATTGATTTTGTAAAATCACCAAATGTGTAATTAGAACAACTTACACTTACCATAAAAAGTAATGACATTAATCCTGCATAAAATATTTTTCTCATTTTAATTCCTTTCTTTTCTTTTCCATTGCTAACGAATTTTCAACGTCAATTTGTCTGTTAAAATCATACTTATAGATATTAAAATCAAAATTAAAATTGTCATTATCAACTCTAATTTTTTCTTTAAGTAATTTACCTTTATTTAATATTTTATCATATATTACCAATATCAATATTTCAATACCATTAGGTTCAACAGCTTCAACAAGTTTTATAAATCTATTAGGATGAATGTTTAAATGAATTCTTAATACATCTTCAACTGCATTTTCACTTATTGCAACTTCAAATAAATCAGCTATTATTTTAGGTAATATAATTCCAAATTCTATTTTTGGATCTCTTTGTGTTTCAAACTTATATTTCATAGCACTCCTTTAATTATATCATATTGGTGATTAATTTGAATATCCCATATCTTTTAAAAACTTTTTATCTTTTTGCCATTTTTTTCTTACTTTAACCCATAATTTTAAATTTATTTTAAAACCGCTTAAAGCTTCAATTTCTTTTCTAGAAAGTATTCCAACTTTTTTTATTAATGAACCTTTATCTCCTATTACTATTCCTTTTTGAGAATCACGCTCAACATATATTACAACGTTATAATGTCTAGTATCTCCTTTTGTTTCTACATCAATGATTTCTACCGCTATACTGTGTGGTACTTCATCTTTTGTAAGCAATAATAATTTTTCTCTTATTATTTCTACCACTATCTTGTTTACAGGCATATCTGTATAATAATCTTGTGGATAATACCATACATCACTACTTAAATATTTTTCACATTCGTCATAAATTTTATGTATTCCAATTCCAAATTCTGCTGTTATATTTATGATATTTGCAAAATATTCACCTAATTTTTCTTTTATTTCAATTAATTTGTTATTTATATCATCATCACTCATTTTATCATTTTTATTTATCACAACAATACAAGGAGTTTTTGTTTTAGTTATAATATCATTTATAAACATATCTCCTGTTGATATTTCTTTTGTACCATCTAGTATAAATAAAATTACATCTGCCTCATCTAATGTTTCAATCGCAACATTAGTCATATATTCACCAAGTAAATGTTTTGGTTTATGAATACCTGGTGTATCAATAAATATAAATTGATTTTCACCTCTATTTGATATTCCCCTTATTTTATCTCTTGTTGTACCAGCTTTATCAGATATAATTGCAAGTTTTTCTGATATTAATTTATTCATTAAAGTAGATTTACCTACATTCGGTCTACCTACTATTGCTATAAATCCAGATTTCATTAAATACCTCAATATTCAAATATATTTAATATATTACTTTCGTGTTCTACAGGCTCTGTGCCAGTTTTAAATAAAGCTCTATCTGCATTTACTCCATCATCATCAATTAATCCATTTAAGTTATCAATAGTTACTTGAACTATTTTTTTTGCTGCAATTGCATCTGTTATAAATTGAAAATTACCTGGATCATATGTAGATAAGTTCGCTACTGTTTGCATATAGTTTTTCCAAATTGGTATGGCTGTAGACGATCCTGACATTCCACGTCCCATACTTTTATTATCATCATACCCGACATAAACTACAGTTGCAAGTGTTGGGGTATAACCTGTAAACCATGCTGAAACATAATCACTTGTAGTTCCAGTTTTTCCTGCCATAGGTATTTGAACACCATTTTTATATACTGCTGCACTTTTACCTGTTCCATTATTTATTACTTGTTGCATAAGATGTGTAATTAATGCTACATCTTCAGGTTCATAAATTTTTTCTTTGCTTGTATTTGCTTCATATATAACTTCACCATCTTTATTTTCAACTTTATAGATAAATTGAGGAGTAACTTTGTATCCACCATTTGCAAAAGATGCATAAATTCTTGCCATGTCAAGAGGTGTAGTAGTTATTGAACCAAGAGCTAGTGTTAAATCGTTAGGAAAATCTTTACTTTGTATACCACTATCTTCCCATACTTTTTTTACATTAGATATCCCAGCAGCTTCTAATACTTTAACTGATGCTATATTATTTGAAACTTCTAAAGCCTTTAACATTGTTATATTTGATCTATATCTACCATCATAATTTTTTGGACTCCATCTTGAAAATTTTGTTGGAGAATCTTCTAAAACAACATTCATTGGTATATTTTTTTGAAGTGCTGCTAAATATACTATAGGTTTAAACGCTGAACCAGGTTGTCTTCTTGCATTAATTGCTCTGTTAAAATCACCTTTAATATAATTTTTACCTCCAACTATAGCTTTTACAAATCCATTACTTGGATCAATTGAAATAAGTGCTGCTTGAAGTTTATCTCTTTTTAAAATAGCACTTGTTTCAAATGCCTTGTATGCCGCCTTTTGCATATTTATATCTACAGTTGAGTATATTTTATATCCATTAAATAAAGATTTTGTTGTGTCCTCATCATCTTCATCTATATTTAATATTCTCTTTAATTCACTTAATATTACTGTTGTTATTTCTGGAGAAACATTAGAATTTGATATTTCTTGTGCTTCACTCTTTTTTTCCAAATCTTTATTTGTTGCAAAAGTAATCTTTTCTTTTTTAGCATTTTCATATTCTTTTTTTGTTATAAATTTAGCATCATACATGCTCTTTAAAACAATTTTTTGTCTTTCAATAGCATTTTCAATTTTTGAATATTTAGAAGGTGACTTAGGAATACTTGCAAGTATTGCAGCTTGAGCTATTGTTAAGTCTTTAGGTAAAACTCCAAAATATCTAAGTGAAGCATTTTTAATACCATACGCTCCTTTACCAAAATTTATAGTATTTAAATAATTTTCAAGAATTTCATCCTTAGTATATATTTTTTCCATTTCTAATGCTAATACTGCTTCTACTACTTTTCTTTTTAAAGATCTTTCAGGTGTAAGAAATGCTGTTTTAACTAATTGTTGTGTTATAGTACTTCCACCTTGTCTACCTGTATTAGTTATATTTAACATTATAGCCTTTGTTAATCTTAGATAATCTAAACCATGATGCTTTCTAAATCTTTTATCTTCTACTGCAATAAAAGCATTTTGAACTCTTTCAGGTATTTCACTAATTTTTATAGGATCCCTATTTTCTACTGCAAGTACATCAATTTGATTTCCATTTATGTCATATATTATTGAAGGTTTTAAAGGCTCATAATTTTCAAGTAATTCTTTAGGATAAGTTCTTTTTACTTCAATTACAACATAAGTTACAAAAAGTGCTAGCCCTACAAATAGAAGTAATAAAAATCTGACCCCATATTTAATTATCTTTTTCATTTTTTTGATTCTCCTTTTTTACTTTTAATTGTCCACAAGCGGCAGATATATCCTGTCCTTTTGTTTCTCTTAAAGTGGCATTAATTTTATTATTTTTCAAATAATTAAAAAATTCTCTTTGTTTAATTTTTGAGGGCGTTACATACGATTTACCTGTAACTGGGTTATATGGTATTAAATTCACATGTGAATTAAATCCTTTTAAAAATTTAGTAAGAAGTATCGCATCTGTTTTATCAATATTCATATCATCAATTAATATATATTCAAATGTTATTCTATTACCTGTATGTTTTTGATATTCAAATAACGCCTTTCTAAGTTCATCTAAATTATATCTTTTATTAATTGGCATTAATTTATCTCTAATCTCTTGTTTTACAGAATGAAGAGATATTGCTAAATGAATTTGCTTTTCGTTTTCAGAAATTTTTTTTATTTCATTTATAAGCCCTGATGTAGAAATTGTAAAATTTCTTTTTGATATATTTTGACCATATTTAGAATTTAATAAATTAATTGATTTAACTACATTATCATAATTTAAAAACGGCTCTCCCATGCCCATATATACTAAATTTGTTATTTTATCTCCATTCTTTTTCAATTCTTTTTGTATATGATAAAATTGCTGTATTATCTCAGAAGCAGTTAAGTTCTTTTCAAATCTCATAGTACCTGTAGCACAAAAATCACATTTTAAAGGACAACCAACTTGCGATGAAACACATAATGTTTTTCTATTATTATGAGTTATTAGTACAGATTCCAACAAATGTTTTTCATTTACTTTAAATAAATATTTAGACGTCATTTTATCTGCTGATTCCTGTTTTGTGATAAATTTAAAATCATTTATCATATATTTCTCTTTTAAAATTTCTCTGATTTCTTTTTTTATATTACTAAAATTATCAAAATTAAATTCTAATTTATTGTGTAGCCAATCATATATTTGGCTAATAACAAATTTTTTTAAATTTAAACCACTTAATTCATTAACGAGTTCATCATAATCAAAATTAAGTATATCAATTTTTTCCATTTTACTCCTACAATAAAAATAAAAATTCAAAAGCTTCATTAGCTAATGATAAAAATTCAAGTAACTCACTATATACAAATGTTGACTCTTCTCCTGTTCCTTGAATCTCTATATATTCATGTTTATTATTCATAACTATATTCATATCAACTTGTGCCCTGCAATCTTCTTTATAATCAAGATCAAGCATAAGTTCTCCATTAACTTTACCAACACTTATGGCTGCAACTTTAGAAATTAATGGATTTATTTCAAGTACACCATTATCTAAAAGTTTTTGAATTGCAAGTTCTAATGCTAAATATCCACCAGTAATTGATGCTGTTCTTGTTCCACCATCTGCTTGGATAACATCACAATCAATAGTTATTGTTCTTTCACCAAGTTTTGTAAGGTCTAAGCAAGATCTTAATGCTCTTCCAATTAATCTTTGTATTTCCATAGATCTTCCAGATATTTTACCTGTAGAACTCTCTCTTTTATTTCTTGTATTGGTTGCTCTTGGAAGCATGCTATATTCTGCTGTAACCCAACCACTTCCTTTTCCTTTAAGAAAAGGAGGTATTTTTTCTTCAATTGTAGCATTACATATTACTTTAGTATTTCCAAATTCAATTAATACTGAACCTTCTGGATGTATAATATAATTATTTGTTACTTTTATTTTTCTTAACTCGTTATTTTTCCTATTATTTTCTCTCATATGTTATGTCCTTTTTTATGACATTATATCATATTTAAATATTAAGTGTCTAATTTTTTATACTACATGGGATTATGTTATTTTTTTTAATCATTGGTTTAATTATTTTAAAACTTTATGTATTTTTTGATCGTAAATTTTACACTTTCATCTTAAAATTTATTCGCATTTTATATTTTGCTAGCATAAATTCATTTTTATTGTTATAAATTTATCAATTTTTACATTTAGGTATAAAATGAAAATGTATAAGAAAATGAATATAGTTAAAAAAGTTTCAAATTTTTAAAACAATTATTTTTTTATTTTTAATTTTTAAATGTTAAACTTAGTGCGAAAGTCGAGGTGATCTATGAGAAAATTATTGTTTACACTATGTGCCACTTTTTTATCAATATCACAAATTCAAATGGCTAGTATCCATATTGATGACTTTAGATTAAAGCCGACAACTAATGAAGAAGAAAATATCAAAGATGAAATTAGAAAACAAATTAGTGAGTTTGCATTAAATTATTTAAATACTCCATATTTATGGGGAAGCAATGGACCTAAATCATTTGATTGTTCAGGATATGTTAATTATGTTTACGAAAAAACTGTAGGTATTGATTTACCAAGAGTATCATCTAATATTGCAAAATATGGTACGAAAGTTGATAAAGATGATTTACAGTTAGGTGATATACTGTATTTTAAAACTACAAGAAAAAATAGAATATCACACGTAGGTATTTATATTGGTGATAATAAGTTTGTTCATGCGTCATCAAGAAATAAAAAAGTGGTTATCTCAGAAATTAAAGGATATTATCAAAGAACATTAAGAGGGGCTGTAAGGCCAGTTAAATAAAAAAAAGGTTATTTGTTAAGTTAAACTTCTCAAATGACCTTTTTAAATTTATTTTTTCTTATTTACTTTTTCAGATAAGCTCTTTCCAACTTTGAACTTAACTATTGTTTTTGCAGGTATAACCATTTTCTTCTTAGTTAATGAGTTAATTCCTTCTCTTCTTTTTCTTTTATTAAGAGTAAAAGTCCCCCAACCAATGAATTTAACTTCTTTTCCTGCACATAATGAATCTTCAACTGATTCTAGGAATAAGTTTACTAATTCTTCAGCTTTTTTCTTAGTGTTATTTGTCTTCTTTGCATATAATTCAACAAATTCCTTTTTTGACATAATCAAAACCTCCATTTGTATTTTTAATAAATTATACTGACGTTTTTATAAATGTCAATTAACTTTTTCAATATTCATCGATATTTTTATAAATTATTCTTTTTTTTGGCTGAATTTTCCTCAAATTTTTACCATTTTTTCCTATTGATCTAGATAGATCTTTGGTATATACAAAAATGTAATTTTTAGTTTCTAGAGCATACTCCCCTATTTGCTTGTCTATCTCTAACTCAGTAAGCACGATATCTTTTGTAACTTTTTTAAAAAATATTTTATTTAATGTTAAATATTTCCCATTTAATTCTTTTAGTTTCCCAGTTAATATATATGATGACATAATTCTGACTTGATGGGGTAAAAAACTATCACCGTTAAAGTATAGAGACTTATTTTTATATGTTATACGTAAATTTCTAATTGTATTTTTTAGAAGTTTTCCTTTTTTTGTGGTAAATTTTGAATAATCCATATTTCCACTCAAATTTTCACACAATTTTTGGATTTCATTTTCATTTCTAGTTATCTTATCCTCGTCATATGTAAAAATATATTCACGTCCTTTTATATACTCAGGTAGTTCAATAAAAGGTAGACACTTTTCAATTTTAATTACATCATCATATTGTAACATAACATCTATATTTTGCTTTGATGTCATAATATATAGTACATTTTCATTTGCACTTACACCTTTATCTGTTCTTCCTGCTTGCTGTATACCTTTAAATATATTTATATTATGTTTTAAAAATCTATTCTTATATTCTAATTTTAAACTTTTAAGTCCTGGATTTTCGTCAAAACTTTCATAGTCATTTCCATTATATTTTATGTATATTAAGTATCCAAGTAATTTTGTTTTTTCTAATTTTCTTTCATTAATCATATTAATCTTTCTTAAAAACACATAACCAAGTACAATTTTGTGATGTTGCTTTTACACGATGTCTAACTTGTTTTGGTATATATTCAAAATCACCTTTTATTAAAAATTTTTCTGTATCCTCATACTCAAGTATAGCATTTCCTTCTAAAATATATACAAATTCATTTGCATTCTGAACAAACCAATCTGTATCAGAGCCATTTGAAAATATTCTTTCAACCCTCATATCATTACTGTTAAATAGTTCTTCAATTACTTCATTATTCATTTTTCATTACCTCACTTATTATTAAATATAATGCTTCTCCTTCTCCTAAATTTCCAATTTTTATGTCATTTTCATATTTCAAACATAATTTAAGTATATTTAGTGTTTTTTCTTTTGAATAAAGATTTTTGTAATTTTTAATTTTCAAAAAAATTGAGTAATAATTTACTTTAAAAATACTTTCATATTTGTGATATTCCTTTTTAAATTCGTCATGTGTTGATGGTAAATCAAGATGATGTAGTGTATTTAAAATTTGAAATTCATTTTGAAGTGAATAAAGAATACCCATATACATATTATTATGTATATCATTAAAATTTATTTTTTTTGAGAGTATTTTATTTGCAATATCAAAAATCTTTATTTCCATATCTTTAGTCATTATATGTTTTATTTTATCTAAATCATATTTTTCATTTCCCAGATATACTTTATATTTTAATACTTCGTTTTTTACCATATAATAGTTTGTACCTATTATTTCAATTATCTTTTTAGCATCTGTCTTTTTTATAGACAAATTAGTCATAATGTAGTTTATAACTATATCTTCATCATTTTCTATATTTATAATTTCAGCTTTTAAATTTTGAAAATCTTTAATATAGGGGTTTTTATTTTTATATTCACAATAATAATCAATTACTATATGTTTATTATCATCTTTTATAGTATTTAATAAATTTAATAATTGCTTAAAATTTTTCAGTTTATTTGCACGTTTTAAAACTATTAATTCTCTTTCCTGAAAAATTGAACTTGATGTAGATGCATTTAAAAATAAATCGTATTCGTCTAAACTTGCATCATATATACTAATATTATTAAATTCTTTCATTAATTCTTCAATTTTATAACTTCTACTTCTAAGTCCTGTTATATAATAAATCATTTATATAATCCCACAACTTCTCTAACAATTTTCATTTTTTCTTGTGCAATACTATTAGCTTTTATAGCCCCATCTTTTAATATATCATTAATATAATCTAAATTATTTAATAATTTATTTCTTTTTTCTCTAGCAGCTGAAAAATAATCCATTATACTATCAAATAATTCTTTTTTTGCATGTCCATATCCATAACCACCATTTAAAAATTTTTCTTTCATTATAGCTACATCAGATTCTGATGCAAATAATTTATATATTTTAGTAATATTATTCTCAGGATTTTTAGGTTCTTCAAGTGCTGCACTATCTGTTACTATACTCATCACTTGTTTTTTAAGCTCTTTTTCAGGTAAAAACATATTTATCATATTTCCATAAGATTTACTCATTTTTTCACCATCAGTACCAGGAACTATTGAAACATTATCTAGTATTAAATCATTTGGTAATTTAAATATTTCTTTTTCATATAACTCATTAAATTTAATTGCAATATCTCTAGCAAATTCAACATGTTGCTTTTGATCTTTTCCTACTGGAACTACATCAGTATCATATAATAAGATATCTGCCGCCATTAAAATAGGATAAGTAAATAATCCTGTATTAGGTTTTAATCCTTTTGCAATTTTATCTTTATAGGCATGCCCTCTTTCAAGTAGTGATATAGGTGTACAATTTGATAATATCCACATTAATTCTGTATGAACCGGCACATCTGATTGTAAAAATATTGTTGATTTTTTTGGATCAAGTCCAAGTGCTAAATAATCAATTATCGCATTTAAAGTCTTTTCTCTTAAACTTTCACTACTTGGGTTTGAAGTAAGTGCATGATAATCAGCTAAGAAATACAGTCCTTCATATTTATCCTGTAAATCCACAAATTGTTTTAATGCTCCAAAATAATTACCTATATGTAACATTCCACTTGGTTGTATTCCTGATAAACTTCTTTTCATTATACTATTCTCCTATTCTAATGTCGTTCTTAAAAGAACCATATTTCCCTTTAATTTTA
Organism: Caviibacter abscessus; assembly: GCF_001517835.1. Taxonomy (NCBI): domain Bacteria; kingdom Fusobacteriati; phylum Fusobacteriota; class Fusobacteriia; order Fusobacteriales; family Leptotrichiaceae; genus Caviibacter; species Caviibacter abscessus. Next base: position 85,103 of record NZ_LOQG01000001.1, on the reverse strand, counting down.
CTTTATAATTTATAGGGATAAGTATTGTTTCCCCATATTTAACTTTTTCATTTCCAATATATCCATTTCCTTCTAAAATTGAATATACTATGAAAGATTTTGTTGATATATCATTTTTTTCGTCTTTAATTATCAGCTTATCTAAAGTATAGTAATCTGTTTTAATTATTCTACCATTCATATTATTCGTATCAATAATTTCAGGTTTTAAATTAAAATCAATAGCATCAGCTGCATCATTTATATGAAGTGGTCTTAACTTACCATTTTCAAATCTATTAAAATCATATATTCTATATGTTATGTCTGAGTTTTGCTGTATTTCTGCTAAAATTACTTTTCCTTTCACTGAAGCATGAACTAATCCAGGTGCTACATTAATAAACTGACCAGTTCTAATATTATACTCTTCAAACATTTTATCAAATTTATTATTTTTTGCATTTTCAATAAATTGTTCTTTTGTAATTCCTTCTTTCATACCTAATACTAATCTCGCATCTTCGCTTGCATAAATAATATACCAGCATTCACTTTTACCAAATTCATTATATTTTTTTAATGCAATTTCATTATTAGGGTGAACCTGTATTGATAATCTATCATTTACATCTAAGTATTTTATAAGTAAAGGAAATTTATCAAAATTTAAATTTCCAATTAATTCTTCTTTATATTCATTAAATATTTCTTCTAAACTTTTTCCTTTTAAATTTCCATTTATTACAAATCCCATACCATTTGGATGTGCTGAAACTTCCCAAGATTCACCATATAAACTGTCATCATCTATATCAAAATTTAATATAGTCTTAAATTCTCTACCACCCCATACTTTTTTTACAAGATGTTTTTTAAATTTCAATGGATACAGCATATTAAAACTCCTAACTTATTTAAAATTCTCTTTTTAATTCAGGTATAAAAAATTTAGTTTCATTATCAATAACTTCCTGTAATGTATAATCAACAAGTATTTTACCATTTTCAAATACTGTTTTAAGTAAAGTATTAGGGTGATAAGTTTTCATATCTAAATAAGAAATATTCATTGTTTTATATTCACCACGATTATCTTTTATTAAATCTAATCTTCCCTTTTTACTTATCTTACCTCTATCAGTAATTGGATTTTTAAATACATCAATCAAAGTATTTCCAATTTTTACACAACTACATTTCATTGCAAATTTATGTGTATCTCTATTTATACTTGAATGTTCATTTCCTTGTAATAGTGAACCTCCACAACCAAGAGCAATATTTTCAGCAGAATAACCGTTATTCATAAGACATTTTAATATATCCCAAGTTGTATCTTCATAAACACTGTCTCCTTGTATAATTCTAACTTTGTTTAAAACCTTGTAACCTTTACTATTAACAGTAACTCCAAATGCCTTTTCAAGTTTTTCAAGTGCAAATAATATATTTGTAATTGCATCTCCACTGTCAGGTCTTACTACCAACATTCCATCTCTATTTTTTATTTTATCTTTTAATTCTTTACATATTATATTTTCAACAGCGTTAAAAAAATTATATGAATCACTTACTATTGATACAAGTCCTGTTGGAAATTTATCCAAAATATTTTCAAACGCATCTTTTTCATGATCACGTCCCCATGATGTTATTGTGCTATGTTCTGCTGCCGGTATACTAAATCCTGCTATTTTTTCATTATAATAATTTCTTCCAAATTCTAAAGCATTTATATTATCTGTTCCTTTAAAATTTGTTAAATGTGCTAGCCCTCCAAGGGCTGCTGTTTCTTCACTTGAAGCTCCTCTATATCCAAAATCATGAAATTTAAAAGGAAGTTCTGCTTCAACATTATCTGATGTTTTATCTAGAAAATACCTAATTATTTGCTTTGTTTTATATGAATAAGTCGCAACTGTTGTAGGATACCATATTTTAAGTATTAATGGTTCAAGCCAAGATACTATCCAAGGAACATTTTTATCAGTTGCCTCAACAGTTACTAGGACATTATGATTAGGTATTATTGCTCCTTCTGGTACTGCTCTTATTCTAAGAGGTATATTTCCATTTAATTCATTTACAATATAGTCCCAACCACTTCTATCAAATGGTACTTGATGTAGTGAAAATATTTCTTCTGCTTCATCAATCATTTCTTTTGTAACTTTTCTGCTTAAATATTCTTTTAAATAATATTGTAATCCAAAAAATTTAGTATAACCGTAAAGTCCTCCACGACTTTCAATATAACTGTGCATATATGTCATTCCATCCGGATATTGTTTAGGATGCGTTACTTTGTATGAATCACAATTTAATATTATATTCTTACTCATTTCATATTCTCCCTTATTGACATGTCCAATATTTCTTCAAGCTCTAACACAGCTGTTGCAATATCGGTAAATACAATTAATTTATCACCATCAAGTATTAGCGTATCTCCTTTTGGAATAAATTCGCTATTATTTCTTTCTATTCCTATTACAAGTAAATTTGTAGGCCACTTTATATCCATAATTTTTTTGTTTACAATTTTTGAATTTGTAATTACCGGTATTTTTATTGCAGTCATTTTTTCATTCATATCTTCTTCAATATTTTTATTAGTTCTAAACATGTTACTAAATAATTCCTCATATACAGATTCAAATTTCATAAGTTCTGAAATAATGAACGTAAGTGCTGAAACAATAGTTAGTGAAAATAAATTTGAAAAATTACCTGTCATTTCTAATATTAATATTATTCCAGTTATTGGTGCTCTTACTATTGCAGTAAAATATGCAGCCATAGCAATAAGCATATAGTGCACTATAAATGTTTGAGGCATATTAAATATATTTACAACCATTATACCAAATAGTCTACCTATCAAAGCTCCAATTACAAGCATTGGTAAGAAAATTCCACCTGGTGCCCCTGTTGAATATGAAAACATAGTAAATAAAAATTTAAATAACAATAATATTAATAAAATTTTTGTAGTTACACTTACTGTTAACAATTTTTCAATTAATAAATTCCCACCACCTGTGATATCAGGAAGCAAAATAATTACAATATATGAAATAAATAAAGCTATTATCATTTTTATATATTTATTTACTTCTATTCTTTTATAAATCTCTTGAAATTTAAGTAAAGAGATATTAAATATTTTACCAAATATGACCATAACTATACTTAAAAATAGGATTAATACAAGCTCAAATAATATTCCCTTTATAGTTGGAGAGACCGGCGTCAATTGTTTGAAATTTATAAATGCTGTTTCTTCTCCTAATATTAAAATACTTACTAAATTAGCTGAAATACTTGCAAGTATAGCACAGATAAGCATTAGAGGTGAAAAAAATTTGTGTAATTCTTCTAAAACAAAAATAGTTCCTGCAAGAGGAGCATTAAATGCTGCTGAAAGACCGGCTGCTGCCCCTGACGTTACTAAATATTTTCTTTCTATTTCATTTCTTTTAGTTACTTTATTTATACCATCTGCAACTAATGCTCCTAAATGTATTGAAGGTCCTTCTCTACCTAAAGAAAGTCCTGAAAATATGGAAAGTACACCACCAAAAAATTTAAGTATAAGTTCATAAAACCAATTAAATTTTAGTTTTTGTTGTATTAATCCCATAACTTGAGGTATACCTGAACCACTTATAAGGGGCATAAAATTTAACATTAATTGAATTAATATTCCACTTAATATAATTAAAGCAAGTATAATTATATTTGAAGTAAGTAAAATAAATGAAATAGAATATATTATTTCAAAAATATATATAGCTATAAAAAATTTTGTATTTTTATTTTTAAATACCAGTTTTTGTATTATGTAAGTTATAAAAAATAAAAAAATAATTAGAAATAATTTTACAGCCATTGATTTTTCAGCTTGAAATATATTCCTAAATTTTATAACTTTATCAAGTGATATTCTATACAAAACAACTATAATTCCGGTTAGAATACCTGTTAATATTGAATAGCAAACCAATCTAAATTTAGCTGTGCTTAATTTTAAATTGCTTAAACTGTTAATAGTTGAAAAGATGCCGTTCATTTTTATCCTTTCTCAAAAAAGCTACAATAACTGTAGCTTTCATATAAATTATATATAGTTATTTTTTTATTGGTGGAAGTGACGAGAATCGAACTCGTGTCCAAAATAAGGGTCCATAGCATTTTCTACAAGCTTAGTTAATTTGTCTTTTTCGTAATTTTAGATGTTAAATTAACAAATGTCCAAATACTAGATTATATAAGTCATATGAACTATAATCATTGTTCATATCAAGCTATTAAAAGTAACATTAATAAAGAATTAATAGCACATTCTATATTAATGAGCTACTGTTATTAAGCAGCTAAAGCGTATTTATTGTTTCCAATTATTTTAAAAAGATTTATAGGTTCACACCTGCTTGCTTATACTATGCTTCTTACTCTGTCGAAACCAAAACACTCCCATTTATTTTGATTATATCAAGTTTTATATACAGTTTCAAGTTTATTTATAGATCTTATCTATTTCTCTTTGAATTGTTTTTTGTTTTAATGTTTCCCTTTTATCATAGTTCTTTTTACCTTTAGCAAGAGCTATTTCAATTTTTATAAGTCTATTTTTTGAATAAATTGAAACTGGAACTATTGTATAACCTTTTTCTTTTATTTTTTCATTTAATTTCTTTATTTCTTTTCTATTTAGCAATAATTTTCTAACTCTTGTTTCATTTATATTATTAATATTTCCAAATTCATATGGAGAAATGTTCATATTCATAATAAATACTTCATTTTTTATTATTCTAACAAAAGATTCTTTTATACTAACTTTTCCAAGTTTAATTGATTTAACCTCAGTTCCTACTAATTCAATTCCTGCTTCATATTTCGTTTCTAAAAAATAATCAAAATTTGCTTTTTTATTTCTTGCATATACCATTACTTTATTTCCTTTACTAAAATTTCACTTTTAAACACATCAACATCAAAAATGACTACTTTTATAGTTTTACCAATAACATATTCAGATGATTTATTACTAATTAATATTGTATCTACATAATTATTTAATTGAACAAATACTCTACTTGAAGTTATTCCAGAAATTATTCCATTAAATTCATGTCCTATATATTTTACCATATATTCGCAAACTTTAACGTTTGTTGTCTCCATTTCAAGACTTTGTGCCACTCTTTCTGTTTTTGATATATGCTCACATATAGGTTTTAATTTATCCAGTATCTTATCTTTTTCCTTTTTATCAATATATTTATCAATTAAAATTGAAAGTAATCTATGAACTACAAGATCTGAATATCTTCTAATTGGTGATGTAAAATGTAAATAATATTTTGAAGCTAAACCAAAATGCCCTTTATTTTCTGTACTATAGATTGCTTTTTGCATGGATTTTAATATTAATTTATGAGCCATGTATGAAATAGGCAATTTTTTAGTTTTTTCTATTATTTTTTGAAATTGTGAAGATGTTATATTATTCACTTTTTTTATAGGATATCCAAGTTTAGTAAGTTCTGCATTAAGCGTTTCAATAGATGTTATATCAGGTTTTTCATGTATTCTATATACAGTTGGCATTTCATCCCAATAAAATCTTTGGGCTACCTCCTCATTTGCTAAAATCATAAAACTTTCAATTAATTTTTCTGAATCCTCTCTATTTCTTATTGATAAAGAAGTAACTTCATTTTTTGAGTTTAAATTAAGTTTTATCTCAGGTATATCAAAATCAATGCTACCTCTTTGTTTTTTTTGCATTTCAAGCATTTTTGATAATTCATTCATACTGTTTAACATTTGCATGTATTCTAGCTTATTATCGTTATTTTTAAGTAAATTATTTACACTATCATAATCTAACTTATATTTACTTTTTATAATCGATTTATAAAAATCAGATGATATTACTTTTGCATTTTCATCAAGTGTTATTTCTACCGTAAATGCTAATCTATCCACATTAGGATTTAAAGAACATAAATCATTTGATAAGCGTTTATGAAGCATTGGTATAACCTCATTATATAAATATACAGAATTACCTCTTAACTTCGCCCATTTATCTAATGCACTATTTTTTTTAACAAAATATGATACATCAGCTATACTTACAAATAATTTATAACCTTTATCAATTTTTTCTAAACAAATTGCATCATCAATATCTCTAGTATCTACTGAATCTATTGTCACATGTAATTTTTCTCTTAAATCTACTCTATTTTTTAATTCTTTTTTTATATTCGGGTCTTTAATATTTTTAATTTCATTTATTACATCTATATCAAATGTTATATTTATACCGCTTTTTTCAATTATAGCTTTGGTTAATACATCTGCTTTTGAACTATTTCCATAATTTTTAATAATTTTACCTTCAGCTTTTTTATTTTTATTTCCCCAAAAATATATTTTAATTTTTACTAAATCACCTGTTTTTACTTTATTTTTTTTATTTATTTTAACATATACATCTTCATAAAAAGAACTGATGCTTACAAATGAAAATTTATCATGAACTTCAATTTTTCCAATAAATTCATCAGTACTTCTTTTTAGTATTTTTGTTATTTTTGCTTCTTGTTTACCATTAAATGTAATATACTCAAATTCAACTAAATCATTATCATGAGCATTTAAAGTATTTATACCGGATACATAACATTTATCATCACCTGAGATTATAAAGCCATAATTTGACTTGCTCATTGATAATGTTCCTTCATATTTATTCATTTTCTAACTCCTGTATTAATGTGTTTCTAAATTCAACAGTATTTTTATGAATCGGAATATTTCTATCAATTAAATATTTTAATTTATGATTTATTTCATATAAAATACCAGAATTTAAGTTCTTAAATACTCTCTCTCTTATTTTGTCAACATATTCATATTTTCTTCCAAGCTCTATTGCATCAGATATATATACTACTTTTTCAATATCGTTCATATTTTTTTTACCAGTTGTATGATATTTTACAGCCGATAATATTAATTCGTCATCAATATTTAATTTTTCTTTACAAATAATTGCACCTGCATATCCGTGTAATATATTTTTATTATACATTCCATCAATATCAGAAATATCAGTATCTCCAACTAATTCTTTTATTTTTTCAAGACTTAAGTTTTTAGCAATGTCATGTAATAATGCCGCTGTTACTGCTCTATCATCAATATTATATATATCACAAAGCTTTTTTGCCATTTCCATGGTTCTTATGCAGTGTTGTTTTCTATTTTCATCTAAATAGTTTTCTAAAACTTTTATATATTTATTTAACATTTCTACCTTTTTTTCCTTGCTTTTCTTACATTTTATCATATTTTATTATAAACAAAAAGACATATTATAAAATATGCCTTAATTGTTTGAATCAATTTGAAAATCAATTTTATTTATATTCGGAAATTTTTCTTTTAAAGTGATATTTACTGATCTTACAAATTCTTTATAATAAGTTTTATCAAGATTTGAAAAATTTTCATTTAATTTAATTAAAATTTGATTATTTTCTAATTCATATATTGCAAGAATTTCCATAGTTTTACTTATATATTTAGAATTATTCAAAATTAAATTTACATAATCTGCTTTATCTAAAAATTTTGTATTTATATTTTTTATATCCATTTTTTCAATTTTTTTGCTTGAAGTTGAATAAATATAAATACTCGTTTCACTTTGATTATTTACTTTGTTTATGCTTATATTTGCACTAAAATCTTTTACTTCATTATTAGTTTTCTTAAATATGTTAAGCAGTAAAAATATTAACAAAACTGTAAATAATATGATAGAGATTAAATATTTTTTTATATTTTCTTTCATATGAATACTCCTATTAATAATGCTTTCTTATAGCTTCTGCAATTGCATTTGCAGCTTTTATTTGACCTGCTTCAGAAGTATAACTAAGTACATCATCAACATTAGACATGAAACCTAATTCAATTAATATTGATGGAGATAAAGAACCTCTTAAAACTGCAAAATTTGCTCCTGCAACTCTCCTACGCTGAAGTTGCATAGTTCTTACAATATTATTTAAAACTGTGTTCGCTAAACTTGCACTTTGTTGTTGATTAAGATTATATAAAATATCTTCAACAACAAATTGTGATGCTTCTATTATTCTTGCCCCTTCTTGGTCAAAACTGTTTTCATATTTAGATAATTCTCTAGCATATGATGAAGGATTTTTAGAAAAATAGAATACTTCTGAACCATTTGCCACTTTATTTGTTGCTGAATTTAAATGTATACTGACAAATAAATCTGCTTTTGCATCATTTCCAATTTTTGCTCTTGTGTTAAGTGGGACAAAAAAATCTGAATCTCTTGTTAAAATAACTTTATAATCCCTTTTTAGATTTTGATATAATTTTAAGACTACATCTAACGCTATATCTTTTTCTCTATAACCATTTCCTACTGCACCACTATCTTTACCACCATGTCCTGCATCTAATACTATTGTATAATTTCTTTTTGGTAAATGTACGGCATCTTGAAATTTTATTATAAGTTCTTTAGCTTTTTTCTCTATTGTATACTTTGTACCCGTTTGCATATAGATTACAATATTTGTATTATTTTCATATCCATCTGTTAATATATCAGATAAATAATTATCAGATATTTGTAAACGATTTGGTACTTTTTTACTATCAAAAGTTGTCTGTTTAAAAGATAATAATAATGATGGATTATTATTGTCATATGTTTCGTTATAACTTGATACAGTTTTTGTAAATTTTATTTTTAATGTACCATTTCTATATGATAATTCCTCAATATTATTTGTATAAGTTAATAAGGGAAAAATTAAAATTAATAAAAAGTAAAAAACTTTTTTAAGAATTTTAATCATTTTTTTACCCTCGCAACAGCATTTTTTGATATAGTCATTGAAACACCTTTATCTATTCTTATTTCAACTATTTCATCTAAAACTTTAATAATACTTCCGTGTATACCTCCAATAGTTTCAATATTATCTCCTATTTTAAGGTTATTTTGCATTTGGTCAATTCTTTTTCTTCTATTTCTATTTGATAAAATAGTAGGTAAAAAAATTATAACTGCAAGTACAACGTATGAAAGTAATATTTTTAGTATATAACTATTCATAAAATTACCTTTCTATTGTAAAAATGCTAGTTTTAAAACTTCACTATAGTTTTTTACAAAATTAAATTTCATATCTTTTATTATTTCTTTCGGTAATATTTCAGTATCAACCTTATTTTCAAAAGGCAAGATAACTTCCCTTATACCAATTCTATGAGCTGCTATAACTTTTTCTTTTATTCCTCCAACAGGTAATACTTCACCTGTAATTGTTATTTCTCCTGTCATAGCAATATCTTGTCTAACTTTAAGACCACTTAGTACAGAAATTATTGCAGTAGTTATTGTTATTCCTGCTGATGGACCATCTTTAGGTACTGCACCTTCTGGAAAATGAAGATGTACATCAACAGTTTTATTAAATTCTTCTTTTATTTTTAATAAATCTTTTATTGATCTTACATAAGAATAACTTACTTTTGCAGATTCTTGCATTACTTCTCCCAATTTACCTGTTAAAAGTAATTGTCCTGAACCTTGCATTTTTACAGCTTGTACTTCTAATGTGGTTCCTCCTACAGCTGTCCAAGCAAGACCATTTACTATTCCTACTTTTTCTTTCTTTAATGCTATTTTTTCTGGTTTAAACTTTTCTGGTCCTAAATAATCAGCTAAATTCTTAGTATTTACATTAATTTTAGAATTATTTTTATATTCTAACATTTTTCTTGCAATTTTTCTAAATAATTTACTGATCTCTCTTTTTAAATTTCTAACACCTGCTTCTCTTGTATATGAATTTATTATCTTTAATATTACACTATCACTTAAATTAATGTCCACAGCAGTTTCATTTTTTACTTGAGAAATTAAATGTTTTTTAGCTATATTTAATTTTTCAATTTCTGTATATGAATCTAATTCAATTACTTCAAGTCTGTCATATAAAGGGGCAGGAATACCTTGATAATTATTTGCAGTACAGATAAATAGAACATTTGATAAATCATATGGAAAATCAATAAAATGATCTTCAAACTTTCTATTTTGAGATGGATCTAAAACTTCAAGTAATGCTGATGCAGGATCACCTTTAAAATTAGAATCCAATTTATCAATTTCGTCTAATAATATTACAGGGTTTGTAACTCCAACCCTTTTCATTGCATCAATAATTCTACCAGGCATAGCACCTACATAAGTTCTTCTATGTCCACGTATTTCACTTTCATCATTTACTCCACCAAGACTGATTTTTGTAAATTTTCTATTCATTGCTTTTGCTATTGAACTTGCAAAAGATGTTTTACCAACACCTGGAGGTCCAACTAAACAAAGTATAGTGCTAAACTTCTCATCATTATTAATGTCTTTTTTTCTTTCTTTTAATTCTAATACTGATAAATACTCAAGTATCGTATCTTTAACTTCTTTTAATCCATAATGATATTCATCTAATATTTCTTTAGATTTTGAAATATCAATTGGCTCTTTTTTACTTTCTTCAAATGGAAGTTCCAATACAACATCTATATAATTACTAATTACATTGTATTCTTGAGAAAAATCAGGTAATTTTTTTATTTTACTTAATTCTTTTCTTAATTTTTCTTTAAATTTTTCAGGCATTTTAGAATTATTTATTTTTTCTAATTTTTCTAATGAATCTCCTTCATTATATTCATCACCTAATTCATCTTTAATTATTTTAAGTTTTTCTCTTAAGTAATATGCCTTTTGTGCTTCACTCATACTAGCTTGCACTTTTGTTTCAATTTCTCTATCAATTTTTACTTTTCCTTTATTTTTATCAATTAAATCATAAAAATATTGTATTCTTTGTTTTAAATCATTGATTTCAAGAAATTTTTGTTTTTCTTTTGAAGAAAATGGAAATCTTTGAATATATAAATATAGTATATTTTCAATTATGTCATCATTTAATTCAATTTTATTCGTTAATTCAATATCAATGCTTCGTAAATATTCTTTTGCTTTATCAATTATGCTCTCTTTTGTAAAATATGAATCATTAAGGTCTATTTTTTTTGTTCTTACTTTAACTACTTCTGCATAGTATACATCATCTTTTTTATTGTAACTTATTTTTTTTACTTTAATTCTTTGTGTACCCTTAATTATTACTTTATACGTTTTATCTTCATTTGTAGTTGTACTTTGAATTTTTGCAAGTACACCATATTCTTCTAAATCATTAAAAACGTTTATTTCTTCTTTTTTTTGCTCTTTTTGTAAAAGTAGCACTATTTCACCATTTGACGAATTAGCCTTAAGTAATGAGTTAATGCTTATTTGTCTACCAACATAGATTGATGATACAACACCGGGCATTGATACTATTTCTTTTAGTGGTAGTACTGGTATCATTTTTATTCTCCTTTGGCATTTTCACAATTTTTTTCATCAATTAATTTTTTACTAACGATGATTTCATTAATATTTTCTTGACCAGGTATTTCATACATAAGATCAAGTAATGCGTTTTCTATAATACTTCTAAGTCCTCTAGCACCAATTTTTCTTTTTAATGCAAGATTTGCAATTTCTTCTAACGCATCATCTTCAAATATCAAATTAACATTTTCCATTTCAAAAAACTTTTTATATTGCTTAACAAGTGCATTTTTAGGTTCAACTAATATTTTTACCAATGCTTCTTTATCCAGTTGATTTAACGCTGTAATAACAGGAAATCTTCCTATAAGTTCTGGAATAATTCCAAATTTTCTTAAATCCTCTGGCAATACATTTTTAAATATTGTATTTTCATCAAGATCTACTTTTGTATTTTCTTTTTCAAATCCAATTTGTTTCACATTAAATCTACTTTTAATTCTATTTTCTAATCCTGAAAAAGCTCCTCCAACTATAAATAATATATTTGTTGTATCTATTTCTATCATTTCTTGATTAGGATGCTTTCTTCCACCTTGTGGAGGGACGCTAGAAACTGTTCCTTCAACAATTTTAAGTAATGCTTGTTGTACTCCTTCTCCAGAAACATCACGAGTTATTGAAGTATTTTCAGATTTTCTAGCGATTTTATCTATTTCATCTATATATATTATCCCATTTTGTGCAGCTTCAATATCATAATCAGCAGCTTTTATTAATTTTAAAAGAACATTTTCAACATCATCACCAACATAACCTGCTTCTGTAACTGTTGTAGCATCTGCAATAGCAATAGGTACATTTAAAACTTTAGCAAGTGTTTGTGCAAGTAAAGTTTTACCGCTCCCTGTTGGTCCGATTAATAAAATATTTGATTTTTGTATTTCAACATCATTATCTTTTTTACTTTTTAATGATATTCTTTTAAAATGATTATATACCGCTACAGATAAAACCTTTTTTGCTACATCTTGACCGATAATATATTCATCTAGCTTCTCTTTAATTTCTTTTGGAGTTAATAGTTTTATTCCGGATTTAGAATCAATTTTATCATTTGCATTGTCAAAAATATTTAAACATTCATTAACACAAGATCTACATATAGCTGCTTCATCAGATTCAATTAAGTCTGTCGCTTCTTTTCCACAAAACGAACAAAACGAATATTCATCTTCTCTTATCTCTTCTGTCATTATATTGATTCCTTCCTATATAACTTTATCAATTAATCCATATTCAACTGCTTCTTGTGCTGACATAAAATTATCTCTATCAGTATCTTTTTCAACTGTTTCTTTAGATTTACCAATATTTTTTGCCATTTCTTCATTTAATAAATCTTTTATTCTAAGCATTTCTTTTGCGTGAATATCAACATCTGTTGCTTGTGAATAATTTATACCTCCTAAAACTTGGTGTATCATTATTCTTGAATTTGGCAGTGAAAATCTTTTACCTTTTTCTCCGGCAGCCAATAAAAATGCTCCCATACTTGCAGCTTGTCCTATACAAACGGTTGATACTTTACAGTTAATATGTTTCATTGTATCGTATATACCAAGTCCGGCTGTTACAGAACCTCCCGGACTGTTTATATACATTGTAATATCCTTTTCTTTATCTTGAGCATTTAAGTAAAGTAGTTGTGCTATTATTGTATTTGCCATTTCATCATTTACTTCACCCATTAAAAATATTATTCTATCCTTTAATAATCTTGAAAAAATATTGTATGTTCTTTCAACTCCACCTTCTTCTTCGTGAATAAACGGATATATCATAATTAATAGCTCCCTTTTTAGTTATTTTCAATAATAAACTTTTTCATTTTTTCCATATAAACACTACCTGAAATTTGACTCATATAGTTATCAAGCATATTACTTTTTTCTAATTCTTTAACTAAATCTTCTTTTGTCATTTTATACATAGATGCTACTTTTTCAAGTTCAACTTCAACTTCTTCTTTAGTAACTCCTATATTTTCAACTTCAGCAATTTTTGAAAGTATTAAATTGTATTTAACAACTTTTTCTGCTCTTTCTCTAACTGTTTGTTTATATTCTTCTTCAGTTTTACCTATCATTTCATAAAATTTAGATAATTCAATACCTTGCATTGAAAGTTGTTGAGTCATTTCAGCTAATTCATGATTTGCTTCAGAATCAACTAATTTTGTAGGCAATATCATTTCAGTGTTTTGAACTAAGCTATCTGCTATTTTTTCATATTTTTCATTTTTTGCTTGTTCTTCTTTATTTAATTCAAGTTCAGCTTTAAGTGCTTTTTTATAATCTTCTAATGTATCAAAACCTTTTAATTTAGCCATTTCATCATTTATTTCAGGTAATTTTTCAGTTTTTAATGTATTTAATTTTACTTTAAATAATGCAGGTTTACCTTTTAAATTTTCTTGATGATATTCTTGCGGGAATACAACATTTACATCAAATTCTTCTCCTGCTTTATGACCTACTATTTGGTCTTCAAATGTATCAATAAATGACTTAGAACCTAATGTTAAATTATATCCATCAAATTTTCCAGCTTCAAATGCAGTTCCATCAACAAATCCTTCAAAATTTATGTTTGCAATTTGTCCCATTTCAGCTACTGCATCTGCTGGTAAATCTTCATATGATTTTAATGTACTTGCTACTTCTTTTAATTTATTTTCAACTTCTTCATCAGTAACTTCTTTTTTCTCAACCTCTATTCCTAATTCTTTATACTTAGGTAATTCAAATTCAGGTTTAACTTCAAATTTAACTGTTATTTCTAATTTATCATTTGTCATTGAATAGTTTTCTAACTCTAATTGTCCTACAAGAGATAAATTATTTTCTTTTATTACATTTGGCATTTCTGAATTTAATGTTTCATTTAAAATATCATCTTTTATTTGAGAACTGAAAGTTTTTTCAATTACATCAGTAGGTACATGTCCTTTTCTAAATCCGTCAACCTTTGCATTTTTATATTTTTCCATAACTTTTTCTTTTAAAGTTTTTAATTCTTCAGCTTCCTTTGTTATTTTTACTAATACCTCTGAATTTTCTAATTTTTCCAAATTGTACATTTTATCCTCCTACAAGTATAATTTTATTATTATCCTACATTAACCATTTTACTTATTTTCCATAACTTTATCAATAAGAGACGCTATTTTAATACCATATTCTACACTTTCATCTATGTGTATTCTTACTTCTGGTATATATCTAATTTCAAGATTTTCACTTAGTTTTTTTCTAAAAAAACCTGCTAATTTTCTTAAGTCTTCTTCAATTTTAGACTTATTAATATTATCATTAATATTTAATATTGAAAAAGTTATATCAACATATCTAGCATCTTTTGTAAGTTTTACATTGTGAACTGTTACAAGCTTACTGATTTTTTCATTTTTTACATCAATCAATAAACAAGTTCCAATTATTCTTGAAATTTCTTTTTCTAATCCTTTTAATCTTCTATCATTCATAATAATCCTATCTTGCTATTTCTTCTAATGTATATGCTTCAATTATATCGTCTTCTTTTATGTCATTAAAGTCTTTTATACTTATTCCACAATCTTGACCTATATTTGCTTCTTTTACATCATCTTTATATCTCTTAAGTGATAATATCTCACCTTCAAATACTATTATTCCATTTCTAAGAACTCTTATTTTTGAATTTTTAGTTATTTTCCCATCAACAACTAAAGCCCCAGCTATATTTCCAACATTGCTAATCTTAAATACTTGTTTAACTTCAATACGTCCATGATATATTTCTTTGTATTCAGGATCAAGCATTCCTTTCATTGCTTTTTCAATGTCTTCAGTAACATGGTATATTACATTATAATTTCTAATTTCTACGCCTGTTTTTTCAGCTTCATTTCTAGCAGTTGTTGTTGGTCTTACACTAAATCCAATTATTATTGCGTTTGAAGCTTCAGCAAGTTTAACATCTCCTTCTGTAATTGCCCCAGCTGATGATTGAATTATGTTGATACTAACTTTATCGTTTGAAAGTTTTAATAATGACTCTTTTAACGCCTCAGCAGAACCTTTTGTATCTGCTCTTATTATACATTTTAATTCTTTTAATTGTTGGTCTTCAAGTTCTTTTGATAAACTTTCAAGTGATATGTGTTTCTTATTATTCATATCATTAGTTTTTACATTATTTTTATAGTCTTCAATAATTTTACGAGCTTGCTTATCATTTTGTACACAATAAATTAATGCTCCAGCTTCTGGAAGTTCATTAAATCCAGTTATTTCAACAGGTGTTGAAGGCAGTGCCTTTGTAATTTTGTTCCCTTTATCGTCAACCATTGTTCTAACTTTACCATGTGATTGTCCTGCTACAAAAATATCACCTATTTTTAACTCACCTTCTTGGATAAGTATATCTGCTATTGCACCTACTTGAGGATCTAATTTTGATTCAACAATAACAGCTTTAGCTCTTTTCTTAGGATTTGCTTTTAATTCTAATAATTCTGCTGTAAGTAATATAGTTTCTAAAAGTTCTTCTAAGTTAAGTTTTTGTTTTGCTGATATTTCAACAAACTCTGTGTCTCCACCCCATTCAGTACATATTAATCCATATTCCATTAATTCTTGTTTCACTTTTGCTGGATTTGCAGAAGGTTTGTCAATTTTATTTATTGCAACTATAATTGGAACATTTGCTTCTTTTGCGTGTGAAATCGCCTCTACAGTTTGTGGTTTTACACCATCATCAGCTGCAACAATAAGTATTGATATATCAGTAATATTTGCCCCTCTAGCTCTCATTTCAGTGAAAGCTTCGTGCCCAGGTGTATCAATAAATGTTATTTTTTGACCTTTCCATTCTACTTGATAAGCACCTATACTTTGTGTTATTCCACCAGCTTCAGATGAAATTACATTTGTATGTCTTAATGCATCAAGCAGTGAAGTTTTTCCATGATCTACGTGACCCATTATTGTAATAACAGGTGCTCTTGTAATTAAATCTTCGCTTCTATCTTCAATTTCAAGTTTATATTTTTCTCCAAATGAAATTTCTTCAATTTCTTCTTGTTCTACAAGTACGTTATATTCCAACGCAACTTCTTCAATTTCATTCATTGATAAAATTGAATTAGCCGTAAGCATTTTACCTTGCATAAAGAATTTTTTTATGATTTCTGAAACATTAACTCCTAATTTTTCAGCTAATTCTTTAGTACTTATTTCATTTGAAATTTTAATCATTCCTGAATTTTCATCTATTTTTATTATTTCATTTTTTAAAACTTTATCTTTTTTCTTTGTTTTTTTCTTAACATCATCTTTTCTGAAATCTGTTCTAAGTTCTTTTAATTTTCTTTCTTCTTCTTTAGATTTTTTTTCATTTTCATATTTTTTCTTATCAAATTTTTGCTTTGTCTTTTTTGCATTTTTTGAAACTGAACTTTCTGGTTCTGGTATAGCTACAGAAGTCTTTTTATCATTATTAAAAGATTGTTTTGAATTAGAAAAATTATTGTCTTTGTTAAAACTTCTATTTCTGTTATTATCCTTATTAAAATTTCTATCTTTATTATCTTTTTGATCTCTATTATATCTATCTTTAAAGTCTTTCTGTTCTCTATTTTCTCTGTAACCATTGTTAAAATTTCTATTATCTTTGTTATCTTTATTATCTCTATTATTTGGTTTATAGAATTGTTTTCTTTCACCATTATTTTCTTTATTATTTTGATATATGTTTCTTGGTTGTTGCTGATTTTGTCCAAATTGTTCTTTCTTTTGAAATTTTTGTTCATTATTTCTATTCATTCTTTTTTCATTGTTAAATTTGTTTGTATCTTTATTATCTCTATCTCTTTTTTTATGAGTAAATACCATTTTTTCTTGGACTACATTTTCTACTTTTTTATCTTTTTCGTTCATCATAATTTCTTTACTTTTTTCTTCTTTTCCTTTACTCTCAATTAATTTAGACATATTTTTTTCAATTAGTTCTATTTCTTTTTCATCTAATTTATTAAGTGCCGTTTTATCATTTATACCTAAATATGCCAATTTTTTTATAAAAGTTGTTGTATCTAATGCAAATTTTTTAGCATAATCATATACTCTATTTCCCACCAAAATCACCACCTTTTTCTAACATGTAACTTAGAATTTCTTCTTTTACCTGATCAGAGAGATTATATTTTTTATTTTTATATATAAGCTCTTTTAATTTTTCACAAGGATATATATATTTGCCTCTTGATTGTTTTTTCATTTCTTTATCAAGAACATATATACCATTTTCCATAACTACTCTTATCATTTCATACTTATTAGCTCTCTTTTTTGTATATATACAAGTTCTAATAGGTATATGTTTACTCTTCATATTCAGTACTTTCAGTTTCACCATTATCTACAATATCAATTTTTATTTGGCACAATTTTGAAGCTAATCTAGTATTTTGACCTTTTTTACCAATAGCTAATGATAATTGATTAGAAGGAACTTCAACTCTTGCAATTAATTCATTTCCAACTTCTACAGTTCCTATTGCATCTACTTCAGCAGGACTTAAAGCATTTTTTACAAATATTCTCTTATCTTCATTCCATAATATAATATCAAGTTTTTCATCAACTAACTCAGATAATATTGTGTGTATTCTAATTCCATTTTTACCTATACATGCACCTTTTATATCTAAATTCTTATCTGTTGAATATACAGCAATTTTACTTCTACTTCCTGCTTCTCTAGCAATTGCTTTTATTTCAATATCTTTGTTTTCAATTTCAGGAATTTCTCTTTCTAATAATTTAATTAAAAATTTATCTGATTTTCTTGATAATTCAATTTTTGTATATTTAGTTCCTTCTTCAACTTTACCTACATAAATTGATACTCTATTTCCTTGAACAAATTTATCACAAGGAGATAATTCCTTACTAGGCACTATTGCTTCTAAACCATTTATTTCAACATATAAATTTCCTTGTTCGTCCATTTTTTTTACAATTGCATTTACAAGTGAATTTTCAAGCATTTTAAATTTATTATATACACTGAATTTTTCATGTTCTCTTACTTTTTGTATAACAATCTGTTTTGCTTTTTGTATTGCATTTCTTTTAAATAACTCAGCATCTACATCCACTATAATTTCATCACCAAGTTTTGCATTTTTATTATGTAACTTTGCATTTTCAAGAGTTATTTCAACTGCTTTATTTTGTACATTTTCTACAATTTTTTTTGTAGCTTTAACCTTAACATCACCATTTTTCCTATTTATCTTAACAGTGGCATTTTCATATTCTCCATAATTTCTTTTATATGCAGCAATAAGTGCTGTTTCTATAGCTTGTAAAAGTTCTTCATAGTCTATTCCTTTTTCTTTTGTAAGCTCTTCTAAAGCTTCTAAGAAAATTTTCTGTTCTTTAGACTTCATTTAATTTAAACCTCCATTTCTTTAATATTTTTAAACTCATATATTATTCTTGCATTTTTTAATTTACTATGTGGTATTTTTATTTCTCCTAAAATTTCATCGTTGATTATAATATCGCCATTTTCATAACCTAACAATACACCAATAAAGCTTTTTTTATCCATTACATTACTTTTGGTTTTAACTGTTATTTTATTTCCAGAAAATCTTATAAAATCCTTTTCTTTTTTCAATTTTCTATCTAGCCCAGGACTTGAAACCTCAAGAACAAATTCATTTTCAATTGTACTTTCTGCAATGTTAGAAATAAGGACACTTACTTTTTCGCAATCATCTAAACTTATACTACCATCATTTTTTTCTATGTATACTCTTAAATAATTGTATCCACCATCTTTTACATACTCAACATCAACAACTTCAATATCTAAATCACCAATTATTTTTTGAAATTGTTCTTCAAGTTCAACTAATTTTTCCTCCATTTTTTCACCTTTCATATTAAATTAAAGAGTGGACACGCATTGCCCACTCTCAAAATGTTAATTAATTTTATCATATTTTGTACATTTCTGCAAGCCTAAATGCTCTAAAATCCTCAAACGAAATATACTCACAACACACATATTATCTATTAAATTTACGTATTCTTCAATAATATGCTTTTATTTACTTTTTTTATTGTTTTTTGCCTCATTTTTTATACTTTCTTTAATTAAAGCATCCACAATATTTTTTGTTTTATTTGCTTCCTTAATTTGTTTTTCATCTTTTTTTGTAGCTGTTTTTGTAGTTACAGTTTTATTATTATTTACTCTACTAGTATTTTTTGTCTCCACTTTTGGAACCGTTGCCTTAGCTTTTTCCACTTGTTTTATTGGAGTACTTGTTTTTTCATTTTCTTTTACTTCATTATTTTGTTCAATTTTTTCTTTATTTTGAACATTCTCAGTAACTTCAACTTTCGTTTCAATAACTTTATCATTTTCATTTACTTTAGTATTATCAATTTTCTCATCATTTTTAGTGTAAAAATCTGTTTTTCTTATTTTAAATTCTTTTGTTACATTTTTCGTTTCTATTATTGATTTATTCCTTATATATAGATATTTATTAACAGTCATAAATATTAATACAAGAAATAATAAAAATTCAATAATATAATATATACCATTATTTTTATTCATTTATTCACCTCACCATATATTATTAAAGTATTAATCTTCTAAATATTTTTCAGGTTTAACTCTCTTTTTATATTCTAAAAATATATTGTAGCTTTCTTCAACTATAGTGTCATAAGTTTTACCTTGTGGGCTTACTCTATCCAATGCTTCAATAGTTATTTTTTTAGGTTTAGGAAATTTAGAAAATCTTGAGTAAGCTTCATATGCTCCCTCTATACCTATACATTGAATATCAACATTTAATTCTTTTGATATCATTGCAAATATTTTTTTAAACTGTGATAACTTTCCATTTTTAGTTCTTGTTCCCTCAGGAAATATGAAAACATTATTACCCTGCTTTAATACATTTGAAATTTCTTCAACACTTTGTTTAATATTTTTTTCAATATTTACATTTATTATATTTCCATTTCTTGCAATATATTTCATAAATGGATTTGAAAAATATTTTTCAAGTGCAAGATAAAAAGTTTTGTTATGTATTTTAAATGGTAATGCAAGTGATAATATTAATGCATCAATAAAACTCTCATGATTTGCAATAAAAATAGTAGGTTCATCTTTAATTTTATTGTTATTTTTAATTGAAAATCTAAAATATATTTTAAATAAAATCCAGACTAATGGGAACAATAACCACTGTAGATATCCTAATTTCACTTCTTTATGCGGTGCATTTTTTATGATATTATCCATTTTAATTTCACTATCTGTGAAACTAATTGATTTTTCACTTATATATTCTGCTAAAAGTCTTAATGTTGAATATTTTAAAAGTGTTGTTTCATCTAATTTTAAACTAAAACTATTTTCAATATATGTTAAAAATTCTACTTGATCTAACGAATCTAAACCTACTTCAACTTCAAAGTTTTCATCAGGTCCAGGTTCATTTCCTTTTAATTTTTTTATGTACTCTTTTAATATTTTATATTCTTTTGTATCTGGCTCATTAATTATTTCACGCTTTTCTAATTGACCACTGAAAAGCTCTGGAAGCATAAATCTTCTAAGTTTTCCTACTCTTGTTTTAGGTAATTCCTGTTCTGTTATTTTATAATCCAATATTTTTTCATAATTATGTACATCTGTATTATAAAACTCAACTAAATCTTTAATATGTGTCGAAATATTATTTATTTTATTATCTTTTATGTATTGCATATTTGGAACTATAAGTGCAGAAAGTTTATCATTTTTTCCAAAAATCCCTACTTCTTCAACTAAACCATTACTCATGTTTACAAATTTATTTTCAAGTTTTTCAGGATCAATATTTTTACCATTTGATAATACTATCATAGAATTAGCACGTCCGATAATAGTAATATAACCATCTTCATCTATTTGTGCTAAATCACCCGTTTTAAACCAACCATCAACTGTCATAACTTCTGCTGTTTTTTCGGGATTGTTATAGTATCCTTTCATAACCATAGGTCCTTTTACCCATAGTTCACCATTTACAGTTTTAACTTCTGCATTTGAAACAACTAAACCAACTGTTCCAATTTTATACTTAGGATATATATTCCCAGCTATTACAGGAGCCGTTTCAGACAATCCAAATCCCTCTGCATAATTAAAACCTAATACGTTGAAAAATTCTATCATTTCTATATCAGATTTTGCTCCACCTGCAACAAGTGTACGTAATTTTCCACCAAAATTATCATGAACTTTTTTAAATATTATTCTTGAAAAAGTTCTATTATTTATTTTCTTAGCAATAGCATATATTACTCTTGCAACAATACTGGCGTTTATTTTGTCTTTTATTGATTTGTAAAATAATTTATAGACTCTCGGAACTGCTGACATAAGTGTTATATTATTTGTTTTAAATCTTTTTAATATTTCTTGACTTGTAAGTTTAGGAACTAATACAGCTGAATATTTATTACCACTATAAAAAATATATAAACAAGTAGTCATAAGAGGTAATATATGATGATACGGTAATATTGCTATTACTTGTTCATCATCAAATGTTATCCCAAATGATTGAATGGCTTGTATCTCTCCAATAATATTACTATATGTAAGCATTATTCCTTTTGGATTTCCAGTAGTACCTGATGTATATATCATAACTGCTATATCTTCATCTTTAGGATTTCTTAATACTTCGTCATCTGAATATTCTTCTAAGTTTATTTCATCTAAATTGTACATATTAATATCAAAGTCACAATTATTTACTGCTAATTTAACATTCTCAATTGTTTTATTTGTTGCTATTACTGCTTTAGGTTTTGTATCATTTAAAAAATATAATATTTCTTCTTCTGAACTAAGAGCATCAATAGCTATCGGAGTTGATAATCTATCCCAAATTGCAAAAAAGGAATAAATCCACTCTATTCTATTTTCAGAAATAATCAAAACAAAATTATTCTCACATATGTCTTTGTAAACTATTCTTGAAAAATATTTAACATTATCAACCATTTTATCATAGTCAACTTTACTACCATCAAAGTCCACAATAGCAAGTCTTTTAGATTTTTCTAAAAACATGTTTTTCCCCTATTTTTTTACATTTTTATTAATAATTATATCATCAATTATTAAAAAAAATCAAATGAAAAAAGAGGCTTTAATGCCTCTTCATTAGTCAATTCATACAAAGCTAATATAAATTAGCATTGTCAACCTATTTTTTTACTTTTTAATAATTTCTAACTTAACTTTTGTAACTCCCTTTTGTACACTATCTATTGCACTAAATGCTGCTTTTGTTAAATCAATTACTCTACCTTTTATAAAAGGACCTCTATCGTTAATTCTTACTATAACTGATTTACCATTAGATTCATTTGTTACTTTAACTAGTGTGCCAAAAGGCAATGTTTTATGTGCTGCTGTAAGCAATTTAGTATCAAAAATTTCACCATTTGATGTCTTTCTTCCGTTCCACTTTTCACCATAAAACGAGGCTTTACCGTTCTCATAATGTACTAATTGTTCTGGTTCTTCGGTCTGAACATTTACTGGTTGACTTTTTGTTTCATCCTCTAAGGATTTTTGAATATCATTATCAATAGATGCTGTATCAACTATTTCTTTAATAATACTCTCTTTAACATTCGATGATTGACTACTACTTTTACTTATTTGATTGTCACTTTCAGCAAATATTACTGATGAAGTAAGTGAAAAACAGGTAAGTATAATTAGTAATTTCTTCATTTAAACCTCCTATTAGATGTTTTAGTATATCATACTAAATTATATAATGTCAAATTTTAGACTATTTGAAACGAAAATTTGATCTTTAATTCTATTAATAAATACTACTTCAATGCTTTTATCATACTTGAAAAATATTCTTGTTATACCATTTTCTATAGAGTTCAAATAATTTTGCTCGATATCTACAAAATTTTCATCAATTTCATTATATTTATCAGGAAAATCAATTTTATAAGTTTTCTCTACATTATTTTTTTCATTTTTAATTTTAAAACATAGTTTTTTTGAAGCTGAAATCTTATCAATATAACCAATATTTGAAGTATTACTGTCAAAAACAAGCTCAAATTGTTCTTTAAAATTTTTTGCTAATATAGCAAAATTTATTCTTTCATATTCTATATTAAAATTATATTTAATTTTTCCCAAATTAGTATCTTCTATATATTTTTTTGCTGTTTCTAATAATTGTAGTTCACTTTTTTTGTGTTTTAAATCAAATGATATCATCTTTCCAGGTATAAATTCTTTTAAAATATCATAAAATATTTTTGATTTAATTATATTCCCAATTAATGTTATTCCCTTATATTCATTTAATATTTGTGATAAATTATTAGAAAAAAACATGTTTAAAAAATTGTATATTTCTATTATGAAAACATAGTCTATCTCATATCTTGAAATAATAATCTTTTTTAATTTATTATATTTTTCTAATGCAAAATCAAATTCATATATTTGTTTACTTTCATCATATATGTACTCTTTATATATCATTTCACTCAAATTTCTTATAGTAATATAATTTTTATATATTTTCATATATTCTTTAGTCAACTTATTTTTATTTTTCAAATAATTTGTAGGAAACTTTTCTTCTAAAATATCTGCTTTAAATTGTAAATCAACATTAATTTTATGATAATTACCATTATCAATCATCTGAAATACTTCCTTATTATCATATCTTATATATTTTTCCTCACATATTTTATGTTTTATAATTAAAAAAATCTTATCTATAATTAAGTTATAATTAACATTATTATTTACACTACAAAGGTTTGAATTAACACATATTTCATAATTAATATCTTTTTCAATAATTTCATATCTATTACTTGAAGCTTCGATACAGTCTAAAGTAGAGTTTATAATTAAATATTTTTCAAATGTATAAATTCCATTTTTTATCTTGTTTAAACTTTGCGTAACTACCCAATAATTTATAAAATGTAAATATGAAAAACATTCTATATCTGGATATTTAATGTTTTGACCTATAATGTAATATTTTGAATAATACTTTTTACTATAATAATTTATCTCTTCTTTTAATTTTGACATAAATAACGATATTAATTTACTCTTTTCAATATATTTATTAAAACCAAAATTATCAAATATTCTAATGATTTGTTTATCATTAAAAAACAATTCATTTACATTGTAAATATGCGTTCCTAATATTTGATATTCATATTTTTCCAGTATATTTTTGGAATCCTCAAAATACATTATTTCAATTTCATTCTCATTATTAATTTTATATATGTACATACTAAAATCAAGTGAGAAATAATCACATATAATTTTGTTATCCATAAAAATAATTGGCAATATTTCATCACAAACATTTTTAGAAATAAAGGAAAATTCAGGTATTATTACCTCATATCCAATTATATTCTTAGGTTTTAAATCCATTTCAAAATTATTATATAAATTGAATATAGCTTTAGTTATATATTTATTAAAAAATAACAGTTTAACTACTTCATTTTCAATATTTTTATTTATATATCTTGTTATATTATTATTGCATATATAATATTTAACATATTTATCATTTTTAAAATTATAATCTTTTTGTAAGTAACAAATACTGTATATATAATTATTATTCCCAACTAGTAAAACAATATTTTCACATACATCAATATTTTTATTAATTAAAATAACGTTTCCATCACCTTTTTTTATTTTAATATTTTCGTAAAAAACTATCTTATGGGATATATCAATATCAGTTTCAAAATATCTATGAAATTTTATATTATTATCAATAAATTCTTGTACTCTTATAAAACCTTCATCTATGTATTGATTTATAAAAAATTGATTTTCAATTCCTCTATAATTTAAAATTAAATCAATTAACTCCTTTTTTGTCATATCATTACTATAAACATCAACTAATTTTTCTTTTTCTGCTATTTTATACAAAGCATCATAAGACTTTATTTCTAATTCATTTTTTAAGTAATAACTCATTTTTTAACTCTCTAATTTTATCGAAGTAATCATCAATACTATTGTATGACTCATTTTTTATTTTATATAAAACTGTTTCATTTTTAAAAATATAGTACAAAATATAACTTAAAGAATAAAGATCCGCAATATAGTTATTATTATTTAATTTTGTTGATAAATCAAAATCTAATATATAGACGTTTTTATCGGAAGTTATAAGTACATTTGAAAGTTTTAAGTCATTATGAACTATTTTTATATCATGCAACGACTTTACGATTTTAACTATTTTTATGAATAAAGAAAATTTTTCAATTACATTTAAATATTCAAGCTTAAATTTTGATAGTTCAACACCATTAATTTTTGTAAAATATAAAGTTGTTTTATCTTTTTCATTTTTTAATGCAATTATTGAAGGAACATTTTTTATTTTATTTTTAAACAATATATAATTTATTTCAATTTCATTATTTACAATATTTTTAACATAAGGATAAAGATGTTTGTACTCTTTTATAAATAAATTATTATCAAACTTTGTTGAAGAAATAGTAACAATTTCACCATTTTCAATTTTCATATCCAATTAGACCACCAACTTGTATTTGATTTTTTTATTGCATATGTAAGTTTATCTTTAAGTTTTGAACTTATACTTGAGTCTAAATTAACCTTTTTTGAAAAAGTGATTGCTCTTTGATATTCCAAAATTGCATTAGACCAATCATTCTTTTTCATATATTCATCACCTTTTTTTATACTATTATTTATACTTGATATTATTAATTCCCTATTATCTACTTTGGGAATAGATTTTTTCGTTTTTGTTTCTTCCCAAAGTAGATTTTTTATCTTTTTTATATTTTCTAAATTTATATTAATTTCATTTACTAAACCAATTTTTTTAAGTAAAGTATTAGCTTCTAAATAACACTCTATTGCTGATTTTAATTTCCCTGTTTTGTAATAAAGAACAGCTTCTTCTTTCAATGATTTTGCTCTGTTATATAAAACTTGCTTATCTGCTTCTAAAATATTTATTTTATTTTGAACTTTTTCAGCTAATTCTGCATAATTTAAATTTTCATAACTTTTTAAAATACTTGCATATATTTCAATTGCTTTGTTATAATCACTTATTTCAAAGACTTCTGCTTGTTGTTTTAAATTATTTATTTGATTTTCAATTTTTTCAATTTCATTTTTACAAAAATTTATTTTTTCTTTTAATACAATATTAGCATAACTTTGTTTACCATTTTGTTCATATATCTTCAACATATCCATATATATTTTTAAAGCTACCACGTACTCTCTATTTTCAAAATGTGTATCAGCCTCTTTTTCTCTTTCAGACACTTTTAAAAATTCATCGGTTATTCTAATTCCTTCTTCTATCTCATTATTTAATTTTATATATTCTAATTTATACGTATTATATTTTGATTGTGCTATTTTATATTTATCACTACTTTTTAAGTATTCATTTTTATTAAATAAATTTTTAGCTTTTTGTAAATCATCATTTATATCGGAAATTATGTCCAGTTCTTTTTTTAATTTTTCAATTTTATTTTTATCAGTTTCAATTTTTTTATTTATTGTTTTATTTAAGTATAATGTTTTTGAATTATCTATTTTTTTATATATTATCTCTAAAGTTTCTATGTTTCTTTTGATATTTTGAACATCTATATTTTTTAAATAAATTACTAATTCTTTATTGATAATATCAATTTCATTTTTATATGCTTTTATCCGTAAACTATTTATAAAATAAAACAAACATAAAGAAAAGAAGATGAGAAAAGCAATAAGAAATTTAAAGTATTCCTTTTTAAATACATATTTATTTATAATTTTTGAATTTGGTGTTGTTGAATTAACATTAATTATTACAGTATCGTCTATAAGCGTATAATCTTTATTTTCACAAGCTTTTATACCTTGGATTACAAACTTATCGTCAGTCATTAACTCAAAAGGTCCTAGTATATTCAATTTTAAGTCATCAAGACCTCCAAATGTATTTGTTAAATTATATTTATATACATTACTATTCATTTCCTCATTAGATAATTCATTTTTATCAACTAGAGTTTGTGCAATATTATCTAATTTTGATTGAAAAATAGCTGTATTATCTCTAATAAACGATAACCTTACATTACCTACTGAAACTGCAATTAATGTGTTAAAATCTGAAATAATCACTAATATAGAATAACTTAAATATTTTAAATCAATATTTTTTGACTTATATTCTTTAAATTCATCATCAACTTTGTATACTAATTCTTCTAAATATTTAACGCTATATTCTTGATTTTCATAAAAATTTTTTGCAAATAAATCAACAACAATTTTTGAAATTTTTGTTTTATAAAAATAGTTTACATCTTCAACATATATTAATAAAATGATCTCGTTTAATATTAAATAACCAAAATCACTATTGCTTGACGTTTTAAAATCAACTGATAACTTATCGTCCATTTAAACCTTCCAATTAAAATTTTCACCACAATATCCTATAAATATTAATTTTATTGTATTTAGTTCAATTAAATTATAATTTTCTATTAAAGTAGTTTCATAAATTGCATTTTTATTTAAATAAATGATTTCATTTGTATTTCCTGGAGAAATAACAAAAATTCTTTGTTTAGCATTATACGTAATTGTAAATGAATATTCTGTGCTTTCAGTTAAAATATTTATACCGATTTCATTATTAATAGCAATAAAATTTCTTTGATCTATTATTCTAAAATCTTTTCCTTTTTCAACTCCATCTATACATACTAACCAACCAACTACAGGTTCTATTTTAACTGGCATATATACAAGTGTTTTTTCTTCTTTTTCATACTTTAATATATCAATATTTTTTTCGTTTTTATTATTTATACAATAAGGACAACTATCTGATTTTTCTTCATTAAAAATATGTCCTTTATTACATCTTTTTAGTTTCATTTATTCACCTACATCACTAATACTTGAAGTTTAAAAATTTCTATAATATCTCCACTCATTATTTTTTGAGGTTCAAACTTAATGAGTTTTAATTTTCTTTTATCAGATTTCACAAGTGTTGTTCCATTTTTAGAACCTAAATCTGTTATTAACCAGCTATTTTCTTTTTTTATTATTGAAAAATGTAGTCTACTAATTAATAAATTATTTGTATATTTACTTAAATCAATATCAACTTCGTTATTTTTATTTTTCTTACCTGCTATATATATTTCTTTTGTAATATCAATTTTTTCGGCATCATATCCATATTCATCTTTGATTATTAGTCTAGTTATATTATTTCTTTTAATGAGCAGTTGCTGTTTATTTTTTTCTTTAATACTTTTTTGATATTCAAATCTTTCATCGATATTTTTGTATATATCAGTTACTAAATAATAAAGTTTTATAAATAAGTAAATTTCAAATGAAAATAAATTAAATAAAAAAGCATAAATTTTATTTTTAACAATAAAAAAATATATTATAGATGAAAGGAATATGAGAAAAATAAAAAATAAATCTTTATTAATTTTATTTTTTCTCTTTTTTATGACATGCTGCTTATTATTCGTGTTTAATTTATTAATAAATCTATTAAAATAATTAATCCACGTGTATCTTTTCAATTTTATCAACTACACTTTTTGTCTGTAATTTTTTTTCATCAAATGTTTTCAATATCATTGATAAATCCTGTACTAAAGTAATATTAGTATCTGAAACTGTTCTATTTACATTTAACTTTAAATTAATATATCCTACTAAACATTCTCTACTAATAATTGAATTCATACACAAAAAGGCGAAATTTAAATCTACTGTTTCAATATTAGACTTTGTACACATTAAACTTGACCATTTTTTTAATAACTTAGGTGATATACTTGGATATAGACTATAAGGACAACAGTAATTTGTAGAAATGGTATCTATAGTATTAAATTCGTTTCTATACTTATCAAACTCATGATTTGCTGATTCAATATTAGCGCCATCTCTTAATATAATAGAAAATAATTTAAAATCCTCTTTTAAAATATTATTTTCTTTTTTAAATTCAAAGTTATATATATTTATATAAAACAATTCATCTTCCTTATTTAAAATATTAAAAACTAAGTAATATCTTCCCTCTTCTTTCGGTTTTTCAATAAATTTATCTTCACTTAACCAGTAGATTTGATTATTGTATTTTATTACACCTTTGGATATTTTAAATTTATTCTTATTTTCAATATATTTAACATCAAATCCTGTTATTATTCCATTTGAAGACATACAAAAATTAGTATTTAAAAAATCAAATAAAGTATTACTTACTATATCCATTATTTCTTTTGTCAATATACCATAACGTTTAAATTTAGGAAATTTTATACTATGTTGCACTATATCCACCTTCAATTGCTACTTCACCAATTTTTTCTTTCTTTTGTTTCAATATTAAATTAAAAATACCTGTACCATTTTTAGTATCAAAATTTTCATTATAATCTATAATAAATGCAGTAGATAAACTTATTTTTCTAATTATAGATCCAGCAATTATCGTTTCTAGCGTGCATTGTCTATAACAATCTTGAACTTCTGCCGGAACTAAAGACCAAAGAGCTAATTTTTTAGTATCGTCTTTCTTTTCATTAGTAATTTTCCCACTTATTTCTAACCCTATACTTAAATCTGTAGCTCTTGCATTTGATTCATTAGGCGTATCTGAAATAAATTTCACAGATAAAATACTATCTTTTTCAAGTATAATATCATCATTAGAACCTTTTATTGTCAATCTAAATCCCATTATAATCACCCCCTTTCAAGATTATTCTTTACTGTTTATATTAAGTTCTAAATGTTTAACATCTCCTACAAAACTTAGATTTAAACTACAAGTATTTAATTTATTGTCAATTATATGAGTCATATCATCTTTTTTTGTTAATATCGAATTAATATAATCTGAATTTTTTAGCCATATTGATTTTTTGCTATCAGGAGAACTACTAAAAAAATGATTAATTCTATCTTCTTTAAAATCAGATGTTGTATATCTCAATACTCTTTCTATATATGTGCAGGTTAATGTTTTATATATAGGTTCATAACTATGTTGATTATTTTTATATAAACTTCTTGCCTTATATACACAAATATTATCTATTATTTTCTGATTATATACTGCGTTATCTGATGTAAATATAAATCCATATCCAGCTTCATTTATTCTATTTTTTACATTATTTGTATATCCTGAAATTTCTTTAGGCATAGTTGTCATTATTTCAAAATTATTATCAAATGCTTCAATATTTATCCTTACACCAGGTGTATCAGATAAAACATTACTAAATCTATCTTTTAAAAATTCCGGACATTGATAAGATGCTACTAAACCTGCTGCTACATAACTTGCATCTAAATACATACCATCAATATAGAATTTTATTTCTTGAGTTTTCTTTATGCCTGTATCTAATATATCTAATTTATTACCTAATAAAACTTTAGAATTATTTTTAGGAATCAACGTAAAATTTGGTAAAACTGGAATTACATATTCTGAATACACTTTATTTTCTAATATTTTTGTAAGTTCCATATACTCATCTATCCCGCTTGTTGAAACTTTTTTAAAATTACTTTCTTCATTAGCTACAAAATTAAAAAATAATTGTATTTTATATTTATACAAAATATCTGATAAACAAATTAAAGTATTAAATTTTATTTTTTCTATATCCTCTTTATTTGTTCCTTTAAATCTTTTCTTAACTTCTTTATTAAATGTATGATTATTCATTTCTATATTTGGAAGTATTCCAAACCATACAGTATTATTGAAATCATTTTTATTATTTACCGTATTTAAATATATCTCTAAAGATTTTTTAGAAGATGTATTTATCCAAAAATTTGGGTTTATATTTGTTATTAGCAGTTTAGGTGACATACCTGCATTTTTAGTTTCATATTGTTGAAAAAATAATTTTACACCTATTAATTTTTTTACTAATTCTTTTGCAATTTTTATAAAATCTTCTTGTGAATTTTTGTATATTTCAAGATAATTATTATAATTTTCAACTTCCTTTTCTATAGGTAAATCTGTTATATTTTTGCTAAGTGGTACAAAAGTTCTTGATATTAAATTTGCAATATATGTGCTAGGAAGTGCTGTGTTTTCTTGATAGTCCTCAATAAACATATTTGATAATTCTTCATTACATACCGAGTTTTGTTCTATCTGTATTAATTCACTATTATTACTTATTTGAAGTATTTCTAAACTCCCTTCATTATCTATATTAAGTATTCCTGGTGTTATTCTATTTATTAGATGTTTACTTCTATTATTTTCTTCAAGTAAAATTCTAGTTTTAATATCTTCTATCGCAAGAGGCAATAATGAAAGTATATTATTATAATTTTTTGAAGCATTTTCAAATTTTAAATTTAATTTATCTCCTATTTCTAATCTCGCTGGATCGTTTTCATCATAATTTAAATATTTATTATATAGATAATGAATTTCTTTTCTAGTCTGCCTTATATTCTCAATTACTTTTTTAGGTGATAGTAATTCCAATATATCCTCAAAATTAAAATTAATATTTTTTACTTTATTTGATTTTCTAGTATCTATTAGAGTTAATAACATATTAAAAAATGAATTGTTTTCATTTAACACTATTTTGTTTACTGCCTCATCAGGTATATTTTCAATTCTTTGTAAAGTATAAGAAATCTTATTTGTTTTTGCATCAAAATAACTATATATCGTTGGTTCAAATTTTTCTAAAAATTCATTGAAATTACTAACCAATAACTCTTTATTAATTTCATCAATTTTATCATCACTTAAACTTTCTAAATTTTCAATATCTCCAATTAAAGTTAAAAGATCATTTTTGTTAGGATTTATTTCTTCGAATAATATCGTCCTATTGGTTTGACTTATTTCGCTCATCTTTACCCTCCTTTCGTTTTATTTAGTGTAATTATATATTCAAAATTTTTATTTAAAATATTTTTATATAAAAAAAAGCAAGAATATTTTTAAATTAATCACAAATATTTCTTGCATATAATATATTTTATATTATAAATTTTTTTTATAGTAATAAAGTTCATTAAGTATAATATCAAGTTTATTTTTGACCCTTGACTAAAACAAAATCATCTACGGTCTCTATATTTATAATTTTAAAACAAAATTTCTCAATACTTTTTATTAATTCTTCTTTTCTACTAATTGGATAAATTAAATAAAAATAACCTTTTAATTTTAATAACCTTGATATACTTTGTAAAAGCGTTTCTAAATTCAGAAAAAATTCAAACTTTGAGTATTTTTTTATATTATTATCAGGATATTTTCCACTTCCTAGTTTATAATAAGGAGGATTTGATACAATATAATCAAATTCTCCATTAAAATCTTTTATATCTTTATTTATAACTTTTATATTAATATTATTTGAATTAACGTTATCTAAAAGTCTTTCATAAACTATATTTTGAATTTCAACTGCAACTATGTCTTGAATATATTTAGATAATTTAATACTTATATATCCTGTTCCCGGACCAATTTCTAGTAATCTTTTATTTTCAATTTTATCATTTAGTATGTATTCAGTTAAAAGAATGGCATCTTTTGTTATTTTAAAACTATCATCATATATTTTTATATTATAGTCATCGATTTTTTCAAATTTCATATAAATCCTTTCAAAAAAAAGTCACTATTGTGACTTTTTACCAATATAATTCTTTACCATATCTACCAAAAGCATTTAATATTCGGCCTTCATCATTTGATTTTATTTGATAAAATTCAACTCTTCTATTAAATGCCTTATTAACTTCTCTAACAAGTTCTCTAAAGTCTAACCTATCTTCTGCTGTAAAATAAAAAATCAATTTTTCTTCATCAAAAGTATATTCACCTATTACTAAATTCATTGTAGGCAAAATTCTCTTAACAATTTTTTTACATTTGAAATATGCCTCATCTGCTTTTTTATCTAATATTTCTAATGTTTTAATTTCACTAGGTTCAAGTTTTCTTTTAACTTCTCTTATTTTTATATCTTCTGTTTCAACATCAGTCTGAGAAGTAAATTCTGACTTACTTATTACAACACCTATTTGATCTCCCCTTATTGTTTCAACAATTACATAATCGCCTTTTGAATAATTTTCTTCATCTTGTACAATAAAAGGGTATACTTTTTTTGTTTTCCTAAATCTTATACTTAAAATCTTCAAAGTAATCCTCCTTCTGCAAAGCTAAAATAACCACTTGTACTGATTATAAGATGATCTACTAAATCAACATCTATTAACTTTATTATTTTCTTTATATTTTTCGTTATTTCAATATCTTGTTTAGATGGTTTAAGTGATCCTGATGGATGATTATGCGTTATAATTATATATTTTGCATTACAATCTAAAACTTGACCTATTATATTTCTTATAAAAACAACACTTTTATCTATTGTCCCTTTTGAAATTGTCTTATAATTAATAACTTCGAATGTATTAGATAAAAATATTACATCAAATCTTTCATCTTTTAAATATGCTAAATTGTTTTTTAAAAAACTTACAACATCTATAGTACTTGATGTTATTATATTTTTCTTTTTTAGTTTTGAAAAAAATAAATCTTTTGTATAATCTTTTAATAAAGATAATATTATAGTAAATTTTTTATTAATTTTATTAGTCATAGTGTCTAAATCACTATTACTTGATAATATATTTTGTAAATTTCCATAATAACTCATTAATTCATCTGATTTTTTTTCTACTTCATTGCAATCTGAAATATATAATAATAACTTTAAAATTTCCAAGTCATCTAATGAATCATAACCATTTTTAATATATTTTTCACTTACATTCATCTATTTTTCTCCTGTATGCAAGCAAAATTATGGAGCACCCAAGAGGGCTCGAACCTCTAACTTTTTGTTTCGAAGACAAACATTCTATCCAATTGAATTATGGGTGCATTTATATACAAATAGTAGCATAAAATTGTAAAAAAGGCTATATTTAACCATAACTTTTGCTTTATATTTATTTTATGTCTATATTCTGTCCTATACTAAATAGCGGTAACATTATTGCAAATACTATTATTCCTATAATAAATGCAATAAAAACTATTGATATAGGTTCAAATAATTTTAAGTAAATTTTAATTTTATTTTCAATTCTATTTTTATAAATCATTGATAATATTTTAAAACTTTCAGATAATTTTCCTGTATTACCAGCAATTATTAAATAACTCCTATATTCTATATCAAAAAAAGTTAATGATTTGAATATATCATAAATATCTTCACCTTTTAAAATTTTATTAGTAATTTTATTAATAACTAATTTAAAATGTATATTCTCTGTTTGTAAACATAATTTTAATGAATCTATAATATCAATATTTGATGATAAAGTTATATACATTGACTGACTAAAATTTAATATCAAAAATTCCTTTACCAAAGGTAACTGTAATATAAATTTATCAAATATTTTTTTATTATATCTAATAAATAATTTAGAAAATATAATTAAAATTAAAGGAAAAATTAATATTAAATAATAATACTTATTTATTATTTTACTTGTATTTATAATAAATATAGTAACATTAGGTAATTCTTGATTTAAATCTTCATATATTTCAACAAATTTTGGAATTAGAAAAATCATTATCATTATTAAAATAATAATAGTTACAGATATTACAATTATAGGATAAATCATAAGAGATATTAATTCCATTTTAATTTTATAAATCATATCATATTTTTCATATAATAATTTTAATACTTGCTTTAAATTTCCAGTTTTTTCTGCTGTGGTTATAAACATTAAAAATTCTTTATCATTTGAAATATTTTTAAATGCTTTACTTAAACTATCCCCATTTTCTAGCGATTTTTTTAATTTTAATATTTTATTTAATTGTTTATTCTTAAAATTAAAACGAATAATATTTAAAGTATCAAGTAACTCAATATTTGAATTTACCAAACTATATAATTGTCTTATAAACTCTTTTCTAAATTTATAATCATTCATTGTACTATTGCCTCTACTTCAATATACATCTCTCTTTCAACATTACTACTACTCGTATATGTAAACAATGCTCCAATAAAAGGTATTTCACTAAGAACTGGAACTTTTTGTTTTGACTCTTCTTTTTGTATTTGTGTATTTCCTCCAATAAAAACTGAAGATCCATTTAATACATTTACAACAGTATTTATTGTATTTTTCTTTTTAGATCCCTTTATTTTAAAATTGCTTATTTCTATTTTTAAATTAATTTCAACATATTTTGAAAAAATTTCACCTTTAATTTTAGGTTTTACATCTATAATTATACCTGCTTCTTTTGTTATAGGAGTTTGTACTTCAGATTTCGAATTATTTGTAAAACCTACTAATATTTCATCTGTTATTTTAAATTCTCCATGTTCATTGTCCAAAACTAATATACTTGGTATTGCTTTTATATTTATATCCCCATTCTCTTTTAATGCTTCTATATTTACACCTAATATATCACTACTATTTTGCAATAATTTAGAAAAACTAAAATTTCCACCAGAAATATTTTTTATAATTTCTGTTCCATTAAATTTCCATTTAAAACCAAGTGCATCAAAAAGATTTTTACTCGTATCAATAATAGTTATTTTAATTAGAATTTGACTCTTTTTACTATCAATTTTTTTGATAACATCAATCACTTTTGATATTTCATCTTTACTTCCTTTTAATATTATTTTATTGTCAAGTCCTGTAATTTTTATATCTGTAATATTTTTTAAAATTTCTATAATTTCACTGCTTTGCTTATTTTGTAAAGTATAAATTTCAACATTACTTTGAATTTTTTTTGAAATCGGAATAAATGTATTTTTATTCTCTACAGCATATAATGTGATACAAAATAAATATAAAAAGTATATAATTATATTTTTATTCATTAGCTCCACCACTACTAATGTGCCCTATATTTACAATAAAATTATCGGACATGATATCAAAACTAATTCTTTTTGTATCAATATATTTATCAGAATTTTGAATTAGGTAAATAAATTTACTAAATGATTCTAAATCACCTTTAAATTTAATTGTTAAATAATTTAAACTAAAATTTAAAAAATTAAATATTTTTTGTTCCTTTGTTATCTCTTCTAATATTAAAGAACTTTCTCTAGAAAAGCTATATATAATCTTTTTAAAATCATTTGAACTTATTGAATATGATTTATCTAAATTATTTTTAAACTCATTAATTTTTACTAATTTATTATTCTTATCACTGTCAATTAATTTATATTTTGAATATAAATCTTTTAATTGTATTTCTTTTTCCAAGAATTTATTTTCTAAAATATTTAGTTCGTATATTACCTTATCATACTTTGATTTTTTTATACTAAAAATTATAATAGAAAATATTAAAGTAAATAAAATCATTAAATAATCAACATATTTATCAATATATTTATTCATTATTAATCACCTTTACTCTTATTTTAAATTTTATTCCATACTCTGTATTTAAAAGATATTCTATTTTAGCATTATAAAACTCTGCTTCTATATCACTATAATTATCTGCAATCCCTTCAATAATTATTTCATCATTTACATATTTAATATTTGAATAATTGACATTATTTTTTGATAAATTTAGTAATTTATCAAGTAATATATAAATATTCTTTCTTCCCAATTCTTCCATAAACTTATCAGTATTAGGTAGCCTAGAAATCTCATCTTCCTTACTTATTACATTTTTATTAACTTCATTTATTTTTATGTCAATTTCATTAATTTTATTATTTGTATTTATAACACCATTTTCAATATTTTTAATTTCATACAAATATGAACTAATTAAGTAGCATATAAATAATATAAAAATACAAAAAATTAACGATATATTGCTAAAATTAATATTTAGACTTAACCTATTTTTTATTTTAGAATTTTTACAAAGTTCAAATATATACCCTATACTATCATGATTTATGTATATATGTTCAAATCCATCAAAATCAAAACTATCTGATTTTTTTATATCCAGTTCCTCTATTTTAGAATTTTCAATTTTTATGCTTAATTTATCTCCAACTATCAAGATATCTTTTTTTAGAGACAAAAAAATATCATATAGATAAATTAATTTCTTTGTTGCTAATTTACATTGTTTTAATGCAGCAATATATATTTTTGCATCTTGCTTATCACTATCAAGTATCATAAAAACTTTTTCATTTTCTTGGATGACCAATTGGTCAACAATATTATTTATATCATTATTAATATCACTATAATTGAAAAAATATATATCCCCATCAACATCAAAAAATATTTCATTTATTTTTATATACACATATATCATACTGAATCCTCAATAAATTCAATTTTATTACTATAAGGAATATAAATGTCGCCTTTTATTCTAAATTCTATATTTTCAGAAACTTTAATCAATTGACCTAAAATTTCTTTTTTATATATAACAAGTATTTTTTCATAATTTTCGTTAAAATTTAATGGAGGATAAATTTTTTCATTATTTTTAAAAATATTCTCAATATGATATCCTCCTATACTTTTATTTCCTGAACTTAAATATATCAATTTTTCTTTATTTAGTTCACTTAAGTCAAAATATCCATTATTTTTTGATTGTGACTTTTCTTTTTTTATTATTCTTTTTCTTAGAATTTTTAAATCAATTTTTGTTTGAATAATTTTCGTTTTTTTATTTTTATAAATCACATATTCTATAACTGTTGTAGTAATTACTGCTAATATAAATGATAAAATCATAGCAAATATTAAACTTGAACCTTTATTTTTTTCTTTCATAATCTTCCTTATTCAATCAAAATTTTTCTTTTTATACTTACTTTTTCAAAATCAGAATAAATACATATCATATTATCTTTTTTTACAAATTTTAAATTTTTAGACTTAAATAATAACTCCTTTTTCTTCATTTTACCTGAACTTACATAAATAGAATTATTTATAAAATGAATTCTAAGTGAATCTAAATAAATACTATTATTATTAACTATTATATTTTCACTACTTTTAACTTTATATACTAAATTATCTAATATCTTAATATATTCAATAATTTTTTCATCATTATTTATATATTTTTTTGTATTATTTGCATTTATTAGTAATAGTTTAAACATAGAAATAAAAGTAATTATAAATATAGTAGTTATTATACTTTCAAGTAATAAATACCCTTTATTTTGGGATATAATAATCTTCATATTGGTTTACCTTTATATAAAATATATATTTCTTATCATTATAAAAATAATCTGTTTTCGTTATTAATATATTATAATTTTCACTAACTTTAAGATAATAATCATTATTATCTAAATTAAATATTGAGATTTGTTCGTTAATATTTCCATTGATAGTCTTATTATTAAATTTTTCAATTTTATCATAATTAAAATTTTTAATGTCTTCTATCATATTTAAACTATTAATTTTATTATAATATCTTTCATTTAGCTTATTGTTATTTTTAATAATAAATTGAATTGATGAACTAAGTGGAAATAAAATTACAGACAAATAATATAAAGTTATGATACTTTCAATTAACATTTCACCTTTATTCATAATTTTTCACCTAAAAATATGAAAAATATAAATGTTATGTACATCATTGGAGCAAAAGCAATATATTTTTTATTTCTAAAAAAAACTATCACAATTAAACCTGAAAAAATGTACATAAAAGTATAAAATTTGTATAAAAACTCAAGGGAAACATTACCAAAATACGCACCTATACATATTATAAGTTTTACATCTCCAAGACCTATTATTTCTTTTTTTAAATATTGTTCTACTATTAATAAAATTAAAAATGGAAAAGAAAATATTGATATTCCTAAATAAAAATTTTGAAAATCGTTTTTTAGAAAAGTATTTATAATTGTTATTATTAACATTAAAAATATGAATATATCTGGTATTATCATCTTACGTATATCAGAAATAACACAAATTATAAATAAAATATTAAAAATTATACATAATAATATACTCATTTTATTGAAATCTCTTGATTTGCAAATTCTGTAGGTCCTGTTAATATTGCTGTAATTACACCATCATTATATTTTAGTGTTCCTTTTACTTTCCCTATACTAAAAGAACCATCATTTGATATATTTATATGTTTAATCTTACCATAAGCATTTAAAACGGTATTTATATCTTTAATCTCAGTATTTTCAATTTCCATACTTATAAGATAATTATTCAATTCTGAAACAGCTGCTATAACCTTTGTCTTATTTGCTTGATTAATATATCTATTTATTTTAGGAATTGCAATTGTTGCAAGTAAAGATATAATGCACATTACAGTTATTATTTCAATTAAAGTAAATGCTGAATATTTTTTCTTTTTATATCTCATTTTATTACTCCTTTCAATTTATAATAAATCATATCATATACAAATTGCACTGTATAATTTTATAATTTAATAAAAAATAAAAAAAGAATATAAAAAAAATATACTTTCTTTTTTTATTTGGTTAGAAAGTATATCTTATATGTAACTAATAAATTTTATTCTTTATATAATAGAAAAAAATAAAAGATTAAAAAACTATTTAGTTATAAAGTAAATCTTCAACATCAGATTGGTTCTCAATATTTTGCAATGAAATATAATTTTTTATTT
Organism: Caviibacter abscessus; assembly: GCF_001517835.1. Classification (NCBI taxonomy): domain Bacteria; kingdom Fusobacteriati; phylum Fusobacteriota; class Fusobacteriia; order Fusobacteriales; family Leptotrichiaceae; genus Caviibacter; species Caviibacter abscessus. The sequence continues at coordinate 44,694 of NZ_LOQG01000001.1, read as the reverse complement.
TATCTTTTGTAAGGTTTTGTGTAATAATTATATATTTTTCGTATATAAGTGCATATTCTTTTTCATTTTTATTATTTACATAAATTCCTGTAAAATATATATTATCAAAATCAAATATTAATTTTCTAATATCACTTAATGTGAAAATAATAAAAACTTTATTTACTCCTTCAAGTTTATCAATAACATAATTTACTTTTGATATGCCATTATATATAACTTTCATTTTAGTTTTATCAATTATTGATATATTTTTATTATCAAAATTAAGTTTTAATTCATCTAATACACAAGAATATCCAGACATAACTACACCTCACTAAATGTTTCATTACTAGTTTAACTTGTTTTATATAAATGTCAATATATTAGACTAGACAATCTAAAACAAAAAAAGACTTCCAAATTGAAAGTCTTAATATCTATTAACCTACATATACTCCTACTAATAATGGATCAATTTTTATTCCAGGTCCCATTGTTAATGAAATTGCAACTGTTCTTAAGTATTGACCTTTAGATGTTGCAGGTTTTAATTTTATTATTTGGTTTAAAGCAACTTTAAAGTTTTCAACAATTTTTTCTTTTTCAAAATTAACTTTACCTATTGGTAAATGAATTGAACCTAATTTATCAACTTTAAATGCAACTTTACCTTTTTTAAATTCATCAACAGTTTTTGATATATCAGTTGTAACTGTTCCTGATTTAGGGTTAGGCATTAATCCTTTTGTTCCTAAAACTCTTCCTAATTTTCCTAATTTAGGCATCATATCAGGTGTAGCTATAACTAAATCAAAATCAAACCAACCTTGTTGTATTTTATTTATATATTCATCATCACCAGCATAATCAGCACCAGCTTCTAATGCTTTATTAATATTATCTCCTGAAGTTATTGCTAATACTCTAACATTTTTACCTGTTCCATGTGGTAAAACTACAGTTCCTCTAACTTGTTGATCTGCATGTCTTGGATCTACACCTAATTTAACAGCTAATTCAACTGTTTCAACAAATTTAGCACTTTTAGTTTCAAATATTAAATCTAATGCTTCTTCTGGTTTATATATTTTTAAATTATCTACTTTTTGAGAAATTTCACTATATCTTTTTCCTCTTTTCGCCATCTAATTTTCCTCCTCTGTGGTCATTGGTTTTATTTAACCTTCCACTTATTCTACTAATCTTCTATTTTAATTCCCATACTTCTAGCTGTACCTGCTATAATTTTCATTGCAGCTTCAATGCTACTAGCATTTAAATCAGGTAATTTCATTTGTGCTATATCTTGTAATTGTGCTTTAGTTATAGTTCCAGCAACTTCTTTTTTAGAATTATGTGCAGCTGTTTCAATTTTAGCAGCTTTTTTTAATAAATCTGATGCAGGTGGTGTTTTTAATACAAATGTAAAACTTCTGTCAGCATATATTGTTATTTCTACTGGTATTATATATCCCATCTTATCTTGTGTTTGTGCATTAAATGATTTACAAAATTCAGGAATGTTTATTCCTTTAGGTCCTAATGCTGACCCAACTGGTGGAGCAGGATTTGCTTTACCAGCACTTAATTGTAGTTTGACTTTACTCATTACTTCTTTAGCCATTATTATTCCTCCTCTGTGGTAATTGAATGTTTTCTCCCACTAATTTTTCACTTTTTTATACTATAACTCTTTTTTTACATGTGAACTGTCAATATCAACTGACACTAATCTTCCAAGAGTTTCTAATTCAATTTTAATTTTTGAGACTTCTTTATTTGTTTCTATTACTTTTGCATGTACATCTTTAAACACACCATCAGTAACTATAACATTATCTCCAACTTTTAAGTTATTATCATGTACATTTGACTTAACATTTATTAAGTTCATTATACGATCCACTTCTTCATCAGACATTGGTATTGGATCACTTCCAACTCCAACAAATCCTGTAACACCATTAGTATTACGTATTATATACCAAGCTTCACTATCTACACGATAATTAAGACCATTTTCAACTATCTCTTCTGTTGATCTCATTTCTATCATAACATAACTTGGAAATAATTTTCTAAATACAGTAACTTGTTTCCCTCTTTTTTCTTCTTTAATTTCTTCTTCAGGAACAAGAATCCTAAATACTCTATCCTTTAATCCTAATGATTCCACTCTTTTTTCTAAGTCTGTTTTAACCTTTTTTTCATAACCAGAATAAGTATGTATTAAATACCACTTCTTTTTATAAGCAACTTCATTATTTTCCATTATTTCCTCCATTACTTAATAAATTTAGCAAGTGTATTTGATATAGCATCAATTATTGTTTTAAATGAAAAATCAAATAACATGATCATTAACGCTACAAACGTTGTTATAATCAATACTACAATTGTTACTTGTATTACTTCAGGTAATGATGCCCAAGTTACTTTTCTATATTCTGATATTATTCTACTTAAAAGGTTTTGTTTTTTATCTTCCATAAATTTCTCCATAAAATAAAATGGCAGGCCAGACAGGAATCGAACCCGTAACTTTCGGTTTTGGAGACCGACGCTCTACCAATTGAACTACTGACCTATTTAATAATTACTTAACTTCTCTATATAGAGTGTATTTTTTTAGAACAGGATTATACTTTCTAAGTTCTAATCTTTCTGGATGAGTCTTTTTGTTTTTAGTTGTTACATAATGTCTCAACTTTGATTCAGTGCATTCTAAAATTACTTGTACTCTCATTTACATTCCTCCCAATCAAATTATTTGTATTGGTAATACAGATTATTAAATTTAATTAACAAGTCATAGTATCATATTTTAAGTTTAAATGTCAACGATAATATTGACTATTTAATTTTTGACTATATAATCATATTAATAAAAGAAAATATAGAAAAGAGGTTTTTATTATGTATCAAAAAATTTTGAACCAATACTTACTAATTTCTACATTTCACAGACTAAAAAATACTAATGACAATAACATCATTGATTTATTACTAAAAAAAGAATATTTAAAAGAAAGATTGAATAACACAAATCTAGGTTATTATTCATACTTTGATGCTTTAATTTCAATACAAAATGAAGCAAATGAAAACAAAAGAAATGAAATAATTGATAAAATTCTTGATACTACTGATTTCTATTTCATAAAAGAAATTAAAAAAAATCCACCACTTGAAGACTATATAATGACATTTTTAAATTATCTTTATTTTGAATTATATTACGGTACTGAGAAAACTTTAATGCCTAAGAAAATAAAGACATTTATTAGAAATACAAAATTAAATGAAATATTAAAATTTAAAGAAACTATTATAAAAGCTCTTGGTGAAAATACACCAATAAGTTATAAAGTAAATAAAATATATGAAATTATAGAAAATTTTGATTATAAATCACATGAAAATTTTACAACTCAATTGGATAAAATATCAAATTATATTGATAGAATTTTAAAAAACTTAATATCTATGGAAGCTATACCATTTAGATTTATATTTAAACACGTTTATATACCATATGAAGCATTAATTTACAGAGTTTCTGGAAATAAAGAAAGTAAAGATGCAGAAAACTTCAATTTTTTAACTAATAAAGTTGAATTATCATTAAATTCATATAAATCACTTTATAGTTTCTTATATGAAATAAAAATAAATGAAACTAACTTTTCATATTTAAAAAATTTAAATTTAAAGTACTCTAATAGTTATATCATTAATAACTTAGCAGATTTAAGTATTTTGATGTCTCACGTTTTAATAGAAGTATCAAGTAACAAATTAACTCCAGAAGATAAGCAAATACTTTATCTTTTCTATAAGGACATAGAACTTCTGGTCTGTGAATATCAATATTTAATTGAATATTTAGAATAAAATTATATGGGCTGTTGCAATCGCAATAGCCTTGTTATTTTATTAATTTTTTTACAATAAAAAAGGCTGCATTTTATTGCAACCACTTTATTCAATTATTAAATTCATCTTTTAATTTTTTGAAAAAATTTTTTACCTTTGATGAAAAATTTTCAGTTTCTTTATAGTTATTTTTAGTCATTGTTTTCTCAAATTTAACTAATATATCTTTTTGCTCCTGAGTTAAATTAATTGGTATTTCTACATTAAATTTAATTATTTGTCTTCCTTTTCTACCTCTAAATGATAAACCTTTGTCTGAAAGAACTTTAACTTCTCCATTTTGCAGACCTTCACTTATATTAATAATTTGTTTACCATATAAAGTAGGAACTTCAACTTCTCCTCCAAGCATTGCTTTAGTAATTGAAACAGGAATATCACAATAAATATCTAAGTCTTTTCTTTTGAATATTTCATGTTTTTCAATTGTTATTCTTAGATACAAATCACCAAAAACTCCTCCACCTCTTGGATATGAGCCTAAACCTCTCATAATCATTCTAGTATCATTTTCAATTCCAGCAGGTATTTTAATTTTTCTTGTAATTGTTTCTTCTGCTATACCTGTTCCGCCACAAGAATTACATGCAGCTTTAGGAACTTTTCCTTTTCCTTGGCACACATTACATTCTTCAGTTTGTTGTATACTTCCTAATATAGTTTGATGAACTCTTGTAACATATCCTGATCCTTTACAAGAACTACAATTATTCATTTCTTTATTTTTCGCTCCTGTTCCATCACAAGTAGAACACTTACCATTTCTTTTAAATGATATTTCAGTTTCAAAATCATTAACTATATCTTCAAGTTTTAATCTAATATTATATTCTAAGTCTCTACCTTTAACTTCATGACGTTGCTGTGAAGAATGTCCAGAAAATCCTTGACCGAAAAAATCACTGAAGATATCTGAAAATCCACCAAAATTTGAAGAACTAAATCCCTCAAATCCTCCAAAGCCACTAAATCCACCTTGTCCTGCACCACCATTTTCAAATGCACTATGACCAAATCTATCATAAGTTTCTCTTTTTTGAGTATCAGATAAAATTTCATATGCTTCAGCTACTTCTTTAAATTTCTCCGCTGCTTTTTCTTTATTATCTTTATTCAAATCAGGGTGATATTTTTTCGATAATTTTCTATATGCTTTTTTTATTTCATCAGCTGTTGCATTTTTATTTACACCCAATATCTCATAATAATCTCTTTTTGCCATTATTTCACCTTTTTCTTAAATGTAAAAAATATATTTGATTCAAATATTTTTTTTGAACCCAGTTTTATAATTCCAATTTTATCTTCAATTTTTCCATTATGATTTACATTATCTGTAATTCCAAACCAAGGCTCTACACAGATAAATTTTGCTTTTTCAGGCTTCCAATACGCTATATATTTAAATCCTTTATGTTCTATTATTATTTGTTTTTTGTCATTTTCAATTGTTGTTTTATTAATACCATCACCATCAAGTATTATTGCATCATCTTTAAAATTTTCATCTATAATATTAATTATACTTTTCTTCCCAATATATATTTTTTCATCTAAATAATATCCATTAGAAAGTTTATATGTATATAATTCTTTCTCATTTTCAAAACTAATATTCCAATTATAGTAGTCATCAGAAAGTTTAAACGCCGGATGTGCTCCAAGTGAAAAATACATATCATCTTTTCCTAAATTTTCAACAATCAATGACATTTTTAACGTATTATCTGAAATTATTTTGTATTCTAATTGAAAATTAAAATCAAATGGATAAACTTTTTTTGTTTCTTCACTTGATTTTAATTCTAATTTTACACTGTCACTTAAATGTGAGACGACTTTAAAATCCATATCACGTGCAAATCCATGTCTTGTGTCCATAGTGTATCTTTTATTTTTAAAAGTATAACTATTATCTTTTAATTTCCCTATAAATGGGAATAATATGGGCGATGTTTTCGCCCATATTTCTTTTTCATTCCACATATATTCTTCATCATCAATTACTATACTTTTCAGTTCTGCCCCTTTTTTTAAAACAGCAACTTTCATTTTATTTGAATTAATGTTTATATTCATAAATTTCCTTAATTAATTATTTCAGGTTCTTCTGATTCTGAATTACCTTGTTGTGCATTATTTGGATCAGCAGATTGATTATTTTTTGCTGCTTCTTGATAAATTCTTGTTGCAAATCCTTGTGCTGATTTTGCAAGTTCATCTATCTTAGCTTTAATTTCTGATATATCTTCTGAATCCTTAACTTTTTTAAGTTCTTCTAATGCTTTTTCTATATCTTCTTTTTCAGTACCTTGAAGTTTGTCTTCATTTTCTTTCATCATTTTTTCAGTAGAAATTAATAGTTGGTCTGCTTGATTTCTTGCTTCAACTAGTTCTTTGAATTTTTCGTCTTCGCTTGCATTAGCTTCTGCTTCTTTTTTCATTCTTTCTATATCTTCTTTTGATAAATTTGATGATCCTGATATTGTTACAGAATTTTCTTTTCCTGTTCCTAAATCTTTTGCAGATACATGAACTATACCATTTGTATCAATATCAAATGTAACTTCAATTTGAGGTACTCCTCTTGGTGCAGGTAAAATTCCTCCAAGTGAAAATTCTCCTAATTTATGATTATCTGCTGCTCTTGCTCTTTCTCCTTGTAATACAACAATTCCAACTTCAGGTTGATTATCAACTGCTGTACTAAATACTTGTGATTTCTTAGTAGGTATAGTTGTATTTTTTTCAATAACTTTTGTAAATACTCCACCCATTGTTTCAATTCCAAGTGATAAAGGTGTTACGTCTAATAATAGTACTCCTTTTACATCACCTTGTAAAACTCCACCTTGTATTGCTGCACCAGCTGCAACAACTTCATCAGGATTTATTCCCTTATTAGGTTCTTTACCAAAATATGATTTAACCCATTCTTGAACTGCTGGTATTCTTGTTGAACCTCCAACTAATAGAATTTCATCTATTTCACTTGCGTTTAGTCCTGAATCTTTAAGTGCTGTTTGTACAGGAGTTTTTGTTAATTCTACTAAATCTTTTGTTAATTCATTAAATGCAGCTCTAGTTAATTTCTTTTCTAAATGTTTTGGTCCTGTTGCATCTACTGTAATAAATGGTAATGATATTTGTGTTTCTAAAGTTGTTGATAATTTTTTCTTAGCATCTTCTGCTGCATCTTTTAATCTTTGATATGCCATTTTATCATTTCTTAAATCAATACCGCTTTCTTTCTTAAATTCTTCCGCTAACCAATCAATTATTTTTTTGTCAAAATCATCTCCACCTAAATGGTTATTTCCTGAAGTCGCTAAAACTTCAACTACATCGTCTCCAATTTCTAAAACAGAAACGTCAAATGTTCCACCACCAAGGTCAAATACTAATATTTTTTCATCTTTTTTCTTATCAAGTCCATATGCTAAAGCCGCAGCTGTTGGTTCATTTACTATTCTTTCAACTTTTAAACCTGCAATTTCCCCAGCATCTTTTGTTGCTTGTCTTTGAGCATCTGTAAAGTACGCAGGAACTGTAATTACTGCTTCTGTAACAGTTGTTCCTAAATAACTTTCAGCATCTTTTTTTAACTTTTGTAAGATTTTTGCAGATATTTCTTGTGGTGTGTATGATTTACCATGTATATCTACTTTATAGTTTTCTCCCATATGTGTTTTAATTGAACTTATTGTTGAATCTGGTTGAGTTATTGCTTGTCTTTTTGCAATAGTTCCAACTACAACTTCTCCATTATCTTTAATACTTACAACAGATGGTGTAGTTCTTTCTCCGTCACTATTTGGAATTATTGTATATGTTCCACCGTCCATAACAGCAACACAAGAGTTTGTTGTTCCTAAATCTATTCCTATTATTTTACTCATTATAATCACTCCTATTTTATTTTTTATTTATTTTAACCATACTTGGTCTAATTACTTTTCCTTTTAATTTATATCCTTTTTGTAGTACATCTGTTACAACTTCATTTTCAATTTCTTCATTATTTTCAGTTGCAACTGCATAATGAATATACGGATCGTATTTTTCATTTATTGCGTTTATTTCTTCTACACCTTCATCATTAAGTGCAATTTGTATATTTTTTATTATCATATCTATGCCGCTTGATAATGATTCAAAATCTTTTGCCTTATCAGCACTAGTTTTTGCAAGTGTAAGCGTATCAAGTGAATCTATAACTTTTATTATCAATGATTCACAAGCATATTTTTTGAATTCTTCAAATTCTTTATCTTTTCTTTTAGTATAATTTTGAAAATCTGCTAATTTTATACTGTATGCTGCTTTTAAATCTGATACTTCCTTTTCAAGTGCTTTAATTTTTTCTTCAGTTTCATCTACTTGATTTTGTTCACAAGAATTTGAAATTTCTTCTATTTCTTTTTCTTCAACTTCTCTTTTATCCATTCTCAACTCCTTATTTAATTAACTTTAATGAAACTGTCTTATTCAACGCTTGTTTTAAAATTTCATTAATGTAATTTATTAAATTAATATTTTTCTTATAATTCATTCTACAAGGTCCAATTAAACTAATTACACCTCTTTCATTAGCATATTCATATACTGAAAATATGAAAATATAATTTTTTAATTCATCATACTCTAATTCATTTCCAAATAATATATTTATTTCATATGGTTTATATTTTTTGTTTTCAACAATATCTTTTAATATATTTTTTAGTATGTTTTTATCATCCAATATCTTAATAGTTTTAAATACATCTTCAGAATTGATTAATAGACTTGTTTCATTACTCATATGAAGTTTAGTATCACTTTCTTGTGATAAACCTTTATCCAAACTACCAACTTTTTCAAAAAAAGTTTTAAGACTATTTATTGTATATTTTCCTTTTTGTTCTGCGATTAATAAATTTATATACTCACTTACCTTTTTCAAAACTGTTTCATCAATATAATTATAAAGATTTAAATTAGCTGTTTTCACTATATTCATGTCAGTTACTGCAACAATAAATGCTCTTTTATTATTCACATAAACTAATTCTACTTTTTTTAAACTATGATTTTCATTAGATGGTTCCAGTGCTATTGCGGCATTCGAACTAAGTTTTGATAACATTTGAGTAACATTTTCAATTATTAAACTAACTTGCTCATTTTTTAGTTGAGCATAAGAATTGACATCTATATTATGAGTATACTCAAAATCATTTTCATTTAATAAATTATCAACATATAATTTATAGCCGTCGTATGTTGGTATTCTACCTGATGATGTATGTGTTTTTGAAATTAGACCCATATCTTCTAAATCTGCCATTGCATTTCTTATAGTAGCAGATGAAACTCCAATATCATACTTTTTTTCAATAGTTCTTGAACCAACACTTTCACCGGTTTCAATATAATGACTAATTATAGTATAAAGTATCTGCTTTTCTCTTTCGTTCATCAGATCACCTTCTCGCTTGTTAGCACTCATAACCTTCTAGTGCTAAATGTATAATATACCTTTTTTTTTCTTTTGTCAACAACTTTTTTATAAAAAAAGAAAGTCTTGTTTTCAAAGACTTTCAATTAATACCATTGCAATTGCATATCTTTTTTCATGCGATATACTTACATCATAGTTTTTACCTTTATAATTTATACAAGGTTTGCCATTTTCATCATTTAGTATTTCTATATCTAGAAATGAAATATCATCTGTAAATCCTGTACCAAGAGCCTTAACAAATGCTTCTTTAGCACTAAATCTTCCAGAATATGATTCGTATTTATTTTTCTTATTTTCACAATATTTTATTTCTGCTTTTGTAAATACTTTTTCTTTAAAATTATTATTTTTTTCTATCGCTTGTTTTATTCTATCAACTTCTACAATATCAGTACCTATTCTCATAATAAATTTTCCAATCTATACGCTTTAATTGCATTTTTACTTGTTTGGTTTATAACTTGCTCAACATCAATTTCTTTAATTCTTGCAATTTCTTCAGCTACATATTTTGTAAATACTGGATTATTTCTTTTTCCTCTAAAAGGCACTGGAGTTAAATACGGACTATCTGTTTCAATAACTATTCTGTCAAGTGGCACTTTAGAAACTAGTTCTTTTGTTTTAACATTATTTTTAAATGTAAGCGTTCCACCAACACTAACATAATATCTATCTAATATAGGTTTTACAGATTCATATGAACCTGGAAAACAATGAAGTATTCCTCCAACATCTTTATATTCTTTTAATATATTAATCGTATCTTCAAGTGCATCTCTAGTATGTATAACAATAGGTATATCAACTCTTCTTATCATTTCTATTTGTCTTGTAAACGCTTGTTTTTGAACATCTTTTGGATCTTTCATCCAATGATAATCAAGCCCTATTTCTCCAATTCCGATTACTTTTTTATGAGTTCTTGCAAGTTCTTCAATGTGTGAAAAATCTTTGTCATTTATTTTTGAAATATCTGTTGGATGATACCCAATAGTAGCATATACTTTATCATATTTTTCACTTAATTTAATTGCTCTAAGCGAACTTTCATAATCCCAACCTGAACATACTATAAATTCCATTTCTTTTAAAATTTCATCTATTATACACTCTAAGTCTTCATCATACATACTATCATTTAAATGACAATGTGCATCTATCAATTTCATTATTTATCACTACTCTTCAATAATTATTTCTCTATTATTTATATCAAGAATTTCAATTTCACTTACTCCGCCTAAATTGGTATCTATTAAAGTTTTTAGTTCCATAAGTGCTACATTAAGTATATCAATTCTATCAGTATCTATTAATTCAATACATAAAAAAGCATTCTTTGTTTTTTCTGTAAGTATAGTCCTTACACACTCTCTCCAGTTTAAACATCTGCATATAGCACCCTCGTTATCTTTATATACTATTTCATTTTCATATGGTGGTTCACTTTTATCAGATCCAAGTGTTATAAAACTTTCTGTTCCATTTGCTAATGTAAGTCTTATATCTCCTAAAAATTCATCAATATCTTCTCCCCCGCAAGGTAGTGCATATTTTAGTGAAACTGAATTATATATATCAACTAACGGATTAATATTTCCAATTGTACCCCCGTTATTTACACGTTTTAATAAAGCTTCAATAGAAGATCTTGCACCTTTTTTAGTTTTAAATTTTTGAAATGCTTCTCTATAGACTTTTATAACATTATTACTACTAAAATCAGGATTTGGTAAATGACTTGGAACTATTTTATATGATTCATCTAACAAATATTTATATTTATTTTCATCAATTATATTGTTGTTAATCCCTTTACAAACTACTATACCTAACTTTGCATCTGGAAATATATCAAAAAAACCTTGTTCTATTATAAATTTTTTCATATTTATCACTCCTTTATTTTAATTCTATACTATCTGAAACATATACTTTATACTTATGTTTTTTACAATATTTTTTTATTTTACTTACTAAGTAATAATCCGTAGTATATTCTGTCAAATATATATCAATCCCTATTTTTTTTAATTTTGATAAATATTTTAAATACTCATTTGTAATATTTCTTTTTTGTTTAAAAAATTTTCTTTTATTAAAATCAATTCTAGTAAATACAGTTTCTTGATTAACTGCATTAATTAATCCATTTATATTATTTTTTTTTAGTGCATCTTTTAAAAATATGTCGATACCATTAATTATAATGGGTAAATTATGTTTTTTTATCATTTTTAATATTTCAATTATACTCTCATATACTTTTTTATTTTTTGATATATAGTATATATCTGCATTATCTATAAAAAAACCATCTATATTTTTATTAGCAAGCTTACTCGAATAATCTTTTATGTGTTTTTCCAATTTTTATTTGTAATATCAATCCAAAACTCATTATTCCAATTATCATATTTTTTTATTATTTTGTTTTTAAACTTCCTATAATATGGTCTAAACGTTTCAACTGAGCCTATATTAATATATGAGTATACTTTAATATTTTTATCTTTTAAACTTTTTATTTCATCTTTAGAATAGTACGTCGCATCTATCACAACCATTTTATACTTAGATAATTTATCTAATTTTTTTTCTCCTATAAATATTCCAAAATCATTAGTAAAGGAAAAAATACTAAAAAACAAAATAAAAATTAAAATTTTTTTCATAAATATCTACTTCGATTCTTCCCTAATTTGCTTTACAGCACATACAATATTTTTTAAACTTTCTTTAATTTCAAAATAATTTCTAGTTTTAAGCCCGCAATCTGGATTAATAACCAATTTATTTATATTTATTTTACTACTAATTTTTAAAATATTTCCTTTTATTTCTTCTATACTTGGTATTCTTTGCGAGTGAACATCATATATTCCAGCACCTATATTAGTTTTAATATCACATAACTTAGATACTTGTGAAAAATTATCTTTAGATAATTCTAAGTATATCACATCAACACCAAGATTATCAATTACGCCAATTATATCTTTAAAATCACTGTAACATATATGTGTATGTATCTTAGTAGTTTCTTTAATGCCATAATATGACATCCTAAATGACTGAACAACTAAATCTAAATAATCAGAATGAGCTTTTTCATTTTTTAAAGGTAATTTTTCTCTTATCGCTGGTTCATCAATTTGAATAATATCGATTCCATTTTTTTCAAGTTCTAAAACCTCTTCATTTATTGCTTTTGCTATTTGAAATGCAATGTCTTTTTGACTTATATCTTCTCTTTTAAAAGACCAATTTAATATTGTAATAGGTCCTGTTAAAATTGCTTTCATTGGTTTATTTGTGAGACTTTTAGCATATAAAATCCATTTAAGAGTAATTGACTTTTTCCTTTTTATATCTGAGTTTATAATCGGTGGTTTTACACATCTTGTTCCATATGATTGTACCCAACCATTTTTTGTGAACACAAAGCCTAAAAGATTTTCATAAAAGTACTCAACCATATCATTTCTTTCAAATTCTCCATGAACCAAAATATCAATTCCTATTTCTTCTTGAAACACTATACATTCTTTTATTTTTAATTTAATAAATTCTTCATATTTTTCTTTTGAAATCACATTATTTAAATATTTTTTTCTAATATTTTTAATGTCCTCTGTCTGAGGAAAAGAACCTATTGTTGTAATTGGAAGTAATATATTATTTTTTATTATACTTTTTCTTTTTTCATATTTGATATTATTATCACTTTGTATTATCTCGGTAATATTTTCTCTATTTTTACCCACATATTTTTTTAAAGTTTCTAATTCTACTAATTTTTCTTTAGCAAAGGAAAACATATTTTTACAAATATTTTTTTCATTTTCAATTGTATACGGAATATGAATTAATGAACATGATGTTGATACTACTACTTCTTTAGAATTTTCTTTTATTTTTGACAAAATAGTAAAGATTTTATCTAAATCAGCTTTCCACACATTTTTACCATTTATAACTCCTGCAAAAATTACTTTATCTAACAAATTATATTTACTAAAAATATCTAAATTATTTTTACCTTCTACAAAATCTAACCCAAAAGCATCAAAATTCATGTTATAAATACTAGAAAATATATGAGAAATATCTCCAAAATAAGTTTGAAGTAAAACTTTTACATTTCCTTTATTCTCAAGTATTTTTGAATACATTGTTTTAAATAAATATATATCATCTTTATCTAATTCGCAAACTAAGTAAGGTTCTTCAATTTGAAACCATTTAACATCTAATTTTCTTAATCTTTTCAATATATCTGTATAAGTATTTATAAATGAATCTAAAAAATCATACTTCGTTTTAGTTCCAGCAAACGTTGACAACTTCATTAATGTAAATGGTCCTATAATTGTAGGCTTGAATTCTTTTGCTTCTAAATACTCATCAAATATTTTATTATTTTTAATATATATATTCGCATCATCTTCTATTTCCGGCACTATATAATGGTAATTTGTATTAAACCATTTTTTCATGCTAAGAGAACAAACATCACCATTAATTCCTTGATAACCTCGTGCCATAGAAAAATATGTATCAAGTTCATTAAGTTTAAGATTTTTGTACCTACTTGGAATAATATTTAACATGTTCGCCACATCAAGTACTCTGTCATAATAAGAAAAATCATTACTGGAAATATATTCAATATTATTTTCACTTTGACTTTTTAAATGAGCTTTTCTAAGATTTTTTGCAACTGTTTTAAGTTCTTCTTCACTTATATGTTTATTAAAATATTTTTCAACAGCAAATTTTAATTCTCTATTTTCACCAATTCTTGGATATGCAACTACAGATGCTTTCATATTATTGCCTTTCTAAAATTTTAATATGTTTTTACTTGGAAATGAATTTAATATAGATTTTCCATATGATTTTTTCACTATTCTACTATCTAAAATTACAATTTCTCCTTCATCTTTTTTACTTCTTATAAGCCTTCCAACTCCTTGACATAATTTTACAGTCATAAGAGGTAATTGATATTTTATAAATGGTATATCCCCTTGTTTTTGTATATTTTCAATTATAGCCTCAACTATAGGATCATCTGGTACTTGAAAAGGAAGTTTTGGAATAATTATACTTTTTAATTTATCTCCTTTTACATCAACACCCTCCCAGAAACTATCTGTTCCTAAAAGTATTGACTTATCATTTGATTTAAAAGTTTCAATTAAATTTGTTCTTGACATATCTCCTTGTTTTAAAATAATAAAATCTTCTAATTCCAACTTATTATATACCTGACTCATAAATTTATATGAAGTAAATAAAACAAAACAATTACCATTTTTTTCCTTAGCATAATTATTAATAAAAGAGGCAGTATAGTCTATAAACTCGGCTGTATTTACATCAGGGGAATTTTTTGATAATAATATTTTCATATTTCTGTCATAATCAAATGGTGATTTTATTACATATTCTTCAAAATTTGATATTCCAAGTCTTGACTTAATATATTCAAATTTATTATCAACTCTTAATGTTGCTGAAGTTAAAATGACATTTTTATTATCCTTTAATAATTCTTTTTCAAGTTTATCTGCGATAATATACGGTGTTGACATAATATCAATACTTAAATCATTTAAATTAAATTTAAACCAATTTACATATTCATCTTGACTATTTTTTTCAATAGTTTTTAACGTATCTATATTTTCTTTTAATTTGTCATATAAAGCAAAGAAATCTTGATAAATATCTTCCGGTAAATTATATGCTTCTATATTTTCTTTTAATACTTTTATTATTTTGCTTAATTTTTTAAAATTATTTATAACTTCTTTATTGTATTCAATATATTTTTCTAACCTATTTTCAATATACTTCCTTCTTATTTTTTCTATATTTTTTTCTACCATTATTTTTGATATTTCTGAACTTTGTTTTATGAAATTATCGTATATTAAATTAAATAAAGAAAGAACTTCATCTCTATTTTCTTCAAATACTATATATGAAGTACTTGAAACATACTCTGCAATTTTTCCAAGCATTGATAAATATGCTCCAACTTTGTTTTTCCTATTATAAAGCATTCCTAGTACTGCACTTACTTCTGATGAATTAATGCTATACTCAAAATACTTTCTTGCTGAATTTTCAAGATTATGTGCTTCATCTATAAGTAATATATTAAATTTAGGTAAAATTTTGTCATACTTAAAATTAGAAAATAAAAGTGAATGATTTACTATAAGTATTTCTTGGTCTTGTAACTCTTTTCTAGCTTTATAGAAAAAGCAATTACATTTTTTTACAGAACAATAATCTTTATCTGATTTTACTAGATTCCACTCATCAGCATTTAAATAAAAATCAATTTCAGCCTTATCACCTGTTTTTGTGTTTTCAAACCACTTTGCTAATTTTTCATTTTTATTATTTTTCATAAATCTTACATGACAAGCATAATTGCTTCTTCCTTTTACAAGCATATACTTTATCTCTTGACCTAAAATTTTTTCTAAAAGAGGTAAATCTTTTTCAACTAATTGTTCTTGTAAATTAATTGTATTAGTTGATATTACTATCCTTGTTCTATGTTCTTTAGCATATAAAACTAAAGGCATAAGATATGCTAAAGTTTTTCCTATACCTGTACCCGCTTCTATTATGCATGGTTCATATTCATTTAAATGTCTTTCTATAATACTAGCCATTTCAATTTGACCTTCTCTATATTCAAAGTCAAAGCTATCTATCATTTTTTTAAAATATTCTTTCATTTACTTTCCTTTATTTTTAATATATAAAATTATATCATTTTATAGCATAAATTCAAATTTATTTTATATCTATTCATTTAAATTATGTTATACTATTTATGGAGGTACAAATGTTTGATGAAATATTTAACAGGAAAAGAGAAGAAAATATTGACTTAACTAAATATATAAAAGGAAAATTACCTTATTTAATTCATGTTGCTGGTACAAATGGTAAAGGTTCTACATGTTCTTATCTTGAATGTGTTTTAATGGGGAAATATAAAGTGGGAAAATTTACTTCTCCCCATCTTTTTAGTCCAAATGAAAGAATTACAATAAATCAAAAACAAATTAGTAATAAAGAATTTTTTTCATATTACGACAAATTTAAACATCTTAAAATAGGCTTTTTTGACTTTTTATTTTTAATTGCAATGAATTATTTTATTGACAATCAAGTTGACATTGCAATAATTGAAGTTGGTATTGGTGGTAAATATGACAGCACAAATTGTCTTAATTATGATGTTGCACTAATAACAAATGTATCATATGATCATACTAATATGCTTGGAAACTCTATTGAAAGTATAGCATTTCAAAAGGCAGGTATATGTAAAAATAACACACTAACTTTTTATACTCATAATATCAAGTGTTTAAAAGATGAAATTGAAAAACTTACAAATAATTCAAAATATATTACAGGTACTGACAAATTTAAATTGCCTTTATCAGGTAAATTTCAAGAAAGTAATTTCGCTCTTGCATATGAAGTATTCAAATTATTTAATTTAAGTGATGAATTTATACAAAATGGATTAAAAAAATTCAAACTAAGAGGTAGGCAAGAAAAGATAAGAGACAATGTTTACATAGATATATCTCATAATGAGGCTTCTTTTTTAGCTTTAAAAGAAAACTTTAAAAATTATGATAATTTACATATATTTTTAACATCACTACTTGATAAAGACATTAAAAGTATATATAAAATTGCTTCATCTTTTGCAAAAAAAGTAAGTGTCTATCCAATGCCACATATTAAGCGAGGACGAAGTAAACAAAATATCATAGAAACACTTGGAAATGTTGATATTATTGATGATATTTATATTGATGAAAATTGTATTAATATTTATTGTGGTTCTTTTTATTTCATATCAGAAATTTATGATAAACTCATAATAAAAAATGAAACTTACATAAGTCACAAATCAAAATATTCAAACTAAAAAACTTAAAAATATATAATTATAGAAAACAAAAATTAACGAGTTTTTATTTATAACACTAATATTCAAAAAAATAGAATGTCTCATAAAGCGAGACATTCTTTATTATAAATTTTTATCCATAGTAAATGACATTTTAGATACTGATAATGCTCTTGTCATAAATTCATTTAAAAGATTTCTTGTTTTTTCTAACATATATTTAACTGTTTTTTCATTTTCATTTGTTAAATATGCTCTTAATTTTGTTCCACTTAATTTTGAAGCATTTTCTCTAATTTCAAATACCCTTCTTCTTCCATATGAACGCATTTCTTCTAAATATTTAGTATTTTCTTTAGAAAATAACTTATAATGTGTTTCAACATAATATGAAAATACTTTAAATAACCAATACGCATATTTCATATCCATTTTAAAAGTTGTATCTCTATATTCTTCAGGAATATCATCAACATCTGTGAAAAATGGCACATATGGAGTAAATGCTGTTGTTGCCATTGCAACCCATTTTACAGGTAATTTATCAATTTCAATTATATGTGATTCTTGCGTTCTTGAAAGCGATATTGCTCTAAATCTTGTTTTTTCATACTCTGTACCTGAATTACCCATAGGATCATAAATAGTTTCATTATAATGAGAACTTAATATGTACTCAACATCTTCAATAGTTATAAGTCTATCTGCTTTATTTATAAACGGTATTTCACTCGATACAGGATCCTTATCAAAATTTTTATCTAAATATTTATGACCAAACCAAGCTCTAGCCGTATTATATACTCTATCTAACTCTGTACTTGTACCAAATATTTTTCTAAAATTAAATCCTTCTCTATCTGGATTTAAACTATATTTTTCAACAAATTCTCTAATACCTGTTGAATATAAATAATCAGGACTATTAAAATCTATTTCTTCTATACATACACAATTAGGTGCTATTGCATAACTATCTTCAGGTATTCTAACAGCTACCCAGTGATGTCCTGTTGGAATTTCCATATACCAAACTTCTTTGTCATCAGAAAAAATTATACCATTTCCTTCATTTGAACCATATTTTTCAATGTATTTTCCTAATAATTCAACACCTTCTTTAGCACTTTTAATAAATGGTGCTACTATATCATTTATTGCATCTTCAGCAATACCATTTTCAATTAATGGATCATATGCTAAAACTCTTTCATTTCCATATAGACTTTCTGTTGAACTTACTGCAACATGAAATTCATTTACACTTGCTTCACTAAATCTTCCGTTATTATATGTATCAGATATTACATCAGGCATTGCTGTAAATGTATATGATTTTTCAGGTAGTAAAACTTCCACACCCGTATATACAGATTTATGTTTTCTATTTTTTATTTTATTTCCTTTTACTATTTCTAATCTTTTGGGATTTATCGCTAAATGTGAATCTTCATTTCTAGCAATTATTGTCTTATTATTAATTGTTACTTTTTTTCCAACAATAACTGTTGTACACATATAATCACCGCTTTCTAATATTAATTATTTAATTATACACTGGTAGTTTTTTTTTGTCAAGTATTGCTTAATCAAAGCATATGATGTATAATTGCCGAGGAGGTATTAATATGAAAAAAACTATTTTTGCATTAACTATTTTATTAGCTTCTGCTTTATCATTTTCATCAGAATATGGATTTGAAACAAAAGCTTTAATAAATAGTGCTGCATACTTACATGATTTTAGTAAAGTATCGGGAATTTTTTCAGTAGAAGCTGCTATTTACAAAAATATAATACCATCTGACAAAGTAGTCGGATTTAACCTTGGAGCAGGTCTTGAAATAGGTGGTAGAACTAAAAATGCAGGACCAGATGGAATAATTTCACCTTATCTTTCACTTGAAATAAATAAAAAAGTATCAGATAGTATAGTTGTTTTAGGTGGTCTTAATGTCGGTTCAGTAACTTTTTTTGGACATAAAACAAACAGCACCTCTACACAGTTAAAAATTAAAACATATGCCGGATTTGTATACCATAAATACTTTACAATGGAACTTGGAGTTGGTTATCCAGGAGCAATTAGTTTAGGTATAGGTATGAGATACGGATTTTAAGAAGGGACATTCATGAAAAAATATATTGTAATTTTTTTTGCATTAGCATCTACAATTTCAGTTGCTAAAATAAGCAATAATCGGGGCGGGAAGAAACCTTATACCACGAAAAAAAATAAAATTATTGTAAAAACTAAAACAAATAATATTGAAGTTAAAGCACTTGTAGGTATTGGAGGATATTTATTTAACAATTCTCCTAAAGGTGCAACAGTAGCAGGTTCTGTAACTGTTTATAAAACATTTGATTTAAGTAAACAAACTAATATTAAAACTTTTGGAATTAACGTTGGTGGAGGAATTGATTTAAGTATCCAATTAAACAAAAATGGAAATAGTGGTACTGGTATAAATATTAGTCCCGTAACTAGATTTTCACCATTTGTTTCAACTGAACTATATGGACAACCACATAAAGATGTAAGAGTTTATAGTGGACTTGATTTAGGTATTGGATTTAAACATGCAAATAGTTCATTTTCTACTTCATATATTTCAAAAATATACGTTGGTACAACTTATAAAAAAATTTTTACTGCTGAACTTGGTTTTGGCTATCCTGAGACAATAAGTCTTAGAGTTGGTGCAAGATTTGGCTTTTAAGAAAGGAAATTTATGAAAAAATATATTATAATTTTTTTTGCATTAGCATCTACTATTTCAGTTGCTAAAATCGGGGGGGGGAAGAAACCTTATACCACGAAAAAAAATAAAACTATTGTAAAAACTAAAACAAATAATATTGAAGTTAAAGCCCTTTTAGGAATCGGAGGATATTTATTTGAAAGTTTTAACTATTCTTCAATAATATCAGGTTCTGCAAGTGTATATAAAACACTAGATTTAAGTGAACTAACTAAAATTAAAACATTTGGAATTAATGTTGGTGGGGGCTTGATTTAAGCATTCAATTACAAAATAAAAATAGTAGTGACAGTAGTACTACTAATATTATATCATTAACTAGACTTATTCCAGTTGTTTCAACTGAATTATTTGGAAAACCACATAAAAATTTTAAAGTTTATAGTGGTCTTGATTTAGGAGTAGGAATTGAAATCGAAAATGGTTATCCTTCCGTTTCATATATGTCTAAAATATATATTGGTACAACTTACAAAGAAACATTTACTGTTGAACTTGGAACTGGTTATCCAGGATCAATAAGTCTTGGTATTGGTGCAAGATTTGGATTTTAAGAAAGGATATTTATGAAAAAATATATTGCAATTTTTTGTACATTAGTATGTACCATTTCAGTTGCTAAAACAAATGATCTTTTGGCATCTACCACTTCAGTTACTAAAAAGAATAATATTGAAGTTAAGGCTCTCGTAGGATTTGGAGGATATTTATTTGAAAATTCTCAATATGCCCCAATAATATCAGGGTCTGTAAGTGTATATAAAACATTAGATTTAAGTGAACTTACTAAAATTAAAACTTTTGGAATTAATGTTGGTGGAGGACTTGATTTAAATGTTCAGTTAAAAACTGAAGATATGAGTTTTACACCAACAGTTAGACTTATTCCATTTATTTCAACTGAATTATTTGGAAAACCACATAAAAATTATAGAGTTTATGGTGGACTTGATTTAGGGGTAGGAATTGAAAGTGAAAATGATTCACCTTTCGTTTCATATATGTCTAAAGTATATATTGGTACAACTTATAAAGAAAAATTTACTGCTGAACTTGGAGTTGGTTATCCAGGAACAATAAGTCTTGGAATTGGTGCAAGATTTGGCTTTTAAGAAAGGGAATTTATGAAAAAATATATTATAATCTTTTTTGCGTTAGCATCTACTATTTCAGTTGCTAAAATCGGGGGGGGGGAAGAAACCTTATACCACGAAAAAAAATAAATCTATTATAAAAACTAAAACAAATGATATTGAAGTTAAAGCTCTTGCAGGAATTGGAGGATATTTATATAATGGCTCTCCTAAAGGTACAATAATTGCAGGATCTGTAGCTGTTTATAAAACATTTGATTTAAGTAAACAAACTAATATTAAAACTTTTGGAATTAATGTTGGTGGAGGTCTTGATTTAAGTGCAAAATTAGAAAAAAATGGTAGTGGTACAACTCTAAGTCTTAAACCATCACCTATGTTCGCTCCATTTTTTTCAACTGAACTATATGGACAACCACATAAAGATGTTAGAGTCTACAGTGGACTTGATTTAGGTATTGGATTTAAGCATGAACACAGTACATTTAAGCCTTTATATCTTTCAAGACTCTATGTTGGTACAACTTACAAAAAGATTTTTACTGCTGAACTTGGCTTTGGTTATCCTGAGACAGTAAGTCTTAGAGTTGGTGCAAGATTTGGATTTTAATAAAAAACAGTTGAAATACGTTCAGTATTATTACGCCATTGAACGTATTTTTTTTTATTTCATTTCATATAAAAAATACCTCCAAAGCTTTTACTTTAAAGGTATTTTATTTTTTATTTTTTCTTATAAATCATTTGGTCCAAAACTATAAGGTAATATTTCATTTATCTTGAATTTTTTTAATTCTTCACTTTCACTTGAGCCAAGTATTAAAACAGTATTTTCATCTGAAAATTCTGATATTACTTGCCTACAAGCTCCACAAGGACTAACTGGTCTATCTGTATTTGCTGTAATATATATTTTTGAAATTTTAGCAAGTCCTTTTGTAATTCCATTAGTTATTGCATTTCTTTCAGCACAAAGTCCTACATTATATGCCGCATTTTCAACATTTACGCCATAATATTCATTTCCATTTGCATCAATGACTATTGCAGCTACTGGAAAATGTGAATAAGGTACATATGCCATTTTTAAAAGTTTATTTGCTTTTTCTATATATTCCTTATCAGTCATAACAACTCTCCTAAAATTTTATTGCCGTTTCTAGTGCTGTTATTATCATATCATTGAATGTTGATTGTCTTTCTTCTGCTGAAGTGCATTCACCTGTTACTAATGAATCACTTATAGTAAGTAATGTTAATGCTCTTACATTATATTTAGCAGCTAATGTATATAATTGCGCTGTTTCCATTTCAACACATAATACACCAAATTTTGCCCATTTTTTCCAAGCATCCTTATCATCGCCATAAAAACTGTCACTTGTAAGAATATTTCCAGCTTTAACAGAAAGTCCTTTTTCTTTTGCAATATTGTATGCTTCAATAAATAGTTCATAATTAGCTGTCGGTGCATAGTCTGCTCCATTAAATCTTAACTTATTGATATTTGAATCTGTTGAACTTGCCATTGCAAGTACTACATCTCTTATTTTTACACTTTCGTGCATTGATCCTGCTGTACCTATTCTCATAAGCGTTTTACAACCAAAATGATTTATTAATTCATCAACATATATTCCAATTGAAGGTACACCCATTCCAGTACCTTGTACTGATATTCTTTTCCCTTTATATGTTCCTGTAAAACCAAGCATTCCTCTTACGTTATTATATTGAACTACATCTTCTAAAAATGTTTCAGCTATATATTTTGCTCTTAGCGGATCTCCTGGTAATAAAATAGTTTCCGCTATATCCCCTTTATTTGCTCCTATATGTGGTGTTGCCATAATCTTACTCTCCTTTTTCGCCGTTTATAATTTCAATACCAGATGATGTTCCAAGTCTACTTGCACCTAACTCTATATATTTTTTTGCTATTTCGTAACTCTTAACTCCACCTGATGCTTTTACTAATGCCTTATCTCCTACAACTTCTTTCATAAGTTTTACATCTTCATATGTTGCTCCACCTGTACCAAATCCTGTTGAAGTTTTAACATAATCAGCTCCTGCATTAAGTGATAATTCACAAGCAATTCTTTTTTCATCATCAGTTAAATAACAAGTTTCAATAATTACTTTAAGCACATTATCTCCTATTGCATTTTTTATTGCACGAATTTCTGATTCAACATACTCTAAATTTTTTGATTTTAACATACCTACATTTATTACCATATCTATTTCAGTTGCACCATCTGCAATTGCTTTAGCAGCTTCATAAACTTTAACACTGCTATCCATTGCACCTAGTGGAAATCCTACTACTGCTGCAATTTTTACATCTGTTCCTGTTAAATTTTTCTTACACATAGAAACATATGCTCCATTAACACAAACAGAATAAAATCCATATGTTTTTGCTTCTTCACATAATTTATTTATATCTTCTACAGTACTTACTGCTTTTAAAACTGTGTGATCTATATACTTATTGATCATTTTAATAACCACCTTTATTCAATTATTTCTAATATTGCTTTTGATTTTTCAACGGTATCATCACCAATGATATAGGCATCTAAAATTAATTCCTTAGCTTGCTCTACATTTTTACTATCATTATATGATAATACTGCTATTATTTCGTCTTTTTCCACTTTTTCAGATACTTTCTTTAGTACCTTTAGTCCAACACCATGATCAATTATTGAATCTTTAGTTGCACGTCCTGCACCTATAACCATAGCTGCTTTACCAATTTCTTCTGTTTTAATTTTCTTTACGTAACCAGATTTATTACTTCTTATTTCTAAACTATATTTTGCACTTGGAAGAAGTGAATAATCATTAACTACTTCAGGATTTCCTCCACTTTCTTTTATAAACTGAGCAAGTTTTTTTAATGCACTTCCATCTTTAATAACTTTATCAACCATTTCTTTTGCATCTTCTACATTTTCAACATTACCTTTAGTTTTAAGTGCAAGTCCTGCTATTGTATATACAACTTCTTTTAAATCTTTAGGAAAATTCCCTTTTAAAGCTTCAATTCCTTCAATTACTTCATTAGCATTCCCAATATTATATCCTAGCGGTTCGTCCATATTTGATAGTACAACTTTTACTTGTCTATTTGCACCACGTCCTATGGCTATCATTCTTTTAGCAAGATTTTTAGCATGCTCAATATCTTTCATGAATGCACCATCTCCGACTTTAACATCAAGAATAATAACATTAGAATCTATCGCTAATTTTTTGCTCATTATACTACTTGCAATAAGCGGTATTGATGGTACTGTTGCACTTACATCTCTTAAAGAGTATATTTTTTTATCAAGTGGAACTATATTATCACTATACCCCATTAATCCAATACCTGTTTTATTTGCAATTGCTATTAATTCATCTTTTGTGTTTGAAAATTTAAAACCTTCTATTGCTTCAAATTTATCAATTGTACCACCTGTATGTCCTAACCCTTTACCTGATAATTTTGCTGTTCCCATTCCAAGTGCTGCAATTATTGGAGCTAATACAATTGTTACTTTATCTCCAACTCCACCTGTACTATGTTTATCAACTAAAAATTTATCTAAATTCTCAAATTTAATTCTATCTCCTGAATCACGCATTTTTTTTGTAAATTCAATTAATTCATTATCTGTCATATCTTGAAAATATGTAGCCATTAAAAATGCTGACAATTGATAATCAGGAACTGTCCCTTTTTGGCATTCATCAAGTAAAAAGTCAATTTCTTGCTTTTCTAATTCTATTCCATCTCTCTTTTTTTGAATAATATCTACTATTCTCATATCATATTACCTTCTTTGATTTTAAGAAAAAAACAAAAACAGGCAACACCTGTTTTTATTTTATTTAAGTTGCTTATTTTTATTTAGGAACTTCTTCGCTTACAGTAATTTTACCTTCAACTATTGCTTTCTTTAATTCATCTAATTTACTAATTTTTTTTTGCCCTATTATATCTTTAGTAAATTCAAATTCAGTTGTTCCAACACCATCTTCTTTGATTCCAAAGAATTGTGTTCCTAATTTAAAGTTTCCTTCTAAAACATTTTTAACAGTTGTAAATACAGCTTTATCAACATACTTAACCATTGAAGTTAAGATTGTTCCTTTTTCAACATCATCTTGATTAGCGTCAACACCCATTGCAAATACTTTATTTTCTTTTGCTGCTTGGAATACTCCTGAACCAGATGCTCCTGCTGCGTGGAAAATTATGTCTGCATTTTTCTTAATTAATGTTTCAGTAAGTGTTTTTGCAGATACAGGGTCATTAAATGGATTTGAACCATTAATAAATACAGATAATACTTGTATTTCTGGATTTATATATTTTACACCTTGGATATAACCAGCTTGGAATCTAGTTATAACTGGTACTTCTAACCCACCAACAAATCCTACTGTTCCAGTCTTAGTCATTAAAGCAGCTAATGCTCCTACTAAGAATGAACCTTCTTGTTCTTTAAACATTAATGAAGATACATTTGGTAAATCATTTACAACTTCATCAATTAAAGCAAATTTTTGTTGTGGAAATTCTTTAGCAACTGCTACTAAAGCATCTTTCATTGAAAATCCAACTGCGATTATTAATTCATAATCACCTTTTTCAGCATAGTTAGATAATTGATTTTGTGCTTCAGCTGATGGATCTTTAGGTTCATAATAATCATATTTAATTCCTAATTGTTCAACAGCTTGCATTAATCCACGATTAGCTGAATCATTAAATGATTTATCTCCTAAACCACCAGTAGAAAATACAATTGCTACTTTCTTTTCTTTTGCTTCCGGTGCTTTAGTTTCTGTTTTTGCACCACAAGAAATAACTAGCACCATTGCAAATAATGCACCAATTAATGATAAAATTTTTTTCATTAAACTTTCCTCCTAAATATTTATCTATAATATACGTTAGTATAATATATTTTACCACGATTTTTTTAAAAAGCTAATTTTTTTATTTTTCATAAGGTTTTCCACTTGCTTTAGGTGCTCTTGCCTTACCTACAAATCCAACTAATACTACAAGTGTTAATATATATGGTATTGTTGCTAAAAATTGTTGAGGTATAGGAAGTGCCGATGCTTTTGCATAGTCTGAAAATGCTTGACCAAATGCAAATAAAAGTGATGCTAACATCGCACCTAAAGGATTCCATTTACCAAATATCATTGCAGCAAGTGCCATGTATCCTCTACCTGCTGACATATTATTAATAAATTGTTGTAATACTACTACTGACATGTATGCTCCACCAAGTCCTGCAAACATACCTGATAAAATTACACCGTAATATCTATATTTATATACATTTATACCAACAGTGTCAGCTGCAAGAGGATGTTCTCCAACTGTTCTAAGTCTTAAACCAAATACTGTTCTATAAACGATATAATAAGTTAAAATAGCTAATACATAAATTCCAATTAATACATAAACTTTATTAGCAGTTGTATTAGCTGAAGGTGAAGACCCAGCAGCTTTAAATAAAGCTTTTATTAAAAAGCTTGTTGTTGATACTGCAAATAAGTTAATTGCTACACCACTTACTATTTGGTTTCCTTTTAAATGTATGCTTATAATAGCGTGTATAAGTGAAACTAAACCACCAACTATTATTCCAACTACTATTCCTAAGTACGGATTTCCTGTGTATATATTTGTAACAGCTGCTGCAAACGCACCTGATAGCATCATACCTTCAAGTCCTATATTTACAACTCCAGACAATTCACAAAGACAAGCACCTACCGCAGTAATTAGAACTGGTGGAGCTAGAATTATTGTTTGTTTTACTAAAGTTTGAATAGCATGTAACATATTAATTCTTCCCCTTTCTCTTCTTATCAAGCATATACTTAAATAAGTTTTCCGCCGCTACTAAAATTATTATTAGTGCCTGTATTATATATACAATTTCTTTATCTAATTTATAGTCAATTTGTAATGTTTGACCTCCAATTTCAAGTGCCGCATAAAATATTGATGCAACAACTATACCAAAAGGATTGTTTTTACCAAGAAGTGAAACTGCAAGTCCTGTAAATCCAAAATCACCCATTATTTGATCTGTATAAACATATTGAGTAGAACCTCCTAATATTCTTTCAGCTCCACCAATACCAGCTATTGCTCCTGCTATACCCATGGCAATAAATGCTATAGTTTTAGGATTTATTCCTGCATTTTCAGCCACTGTTGGATTATTTCCAACTGCTTTTATCTTATATCCTAAAGTTGTATTTTTAAAGAAATAATAAGCTGCTACACAAGTTAATATAGCTATAATAAATCCAATGTTAAGCGATTGTTTTGTAATCTCTTGAAATAAAGTTGGCAACCTTACACCTTCATATATAGGTACTGTTTGAGTATTTGAAGAACTAGGATCTTTTAAAGGTCCTCCAAGTAGAAAATTTTGTATTGGAGCTATAGTATAATTTAACATTATTGTACTAATAACTTCATTTATTCCAAATACAGATTTTAATAATCCTGCTATTCCTGCCCATATAAATCCAAATAGTGCTGCAACTAATAATGCTACTACTATATTTCCAAAAATGTTATGACAATATATACCAACTAAAGTTGCACCAAGTCCTCCAGCCATCATTTGCCCTTGAACACCGATATTAAACATTCCTGCTCTAAATGATAACATTACAGCAAGAGCTGAAAATAGTAGAGGTGTTGCAAATACTAATGTTTTTGCTAATCCATTAAATGGATATCTTGTTGATGTTTGATAAAATGCTGCTTTTATCATACTCGCATATGCTGTTAGCGGATTAACTCCTTTTAATGCAATTACTATTGCCCCTATAATTAATGCAATTATAACTGCAAGTAATGATGGAAGAATTGAAAACAATCCTTTTTGTATTTTCTTATTCATCTAATTTTCCTCCAGCCATTAATATTCCTAATTTTTCAGTTGTTGCATCTTCTTTATTTAATATACCAACAAATTTACCAGAATACATAACTGCAATTCTATCACTAAGTGCCATTACTTCTGATAATTCTGCTGAAACAACCAATATTGCTTTACCTTTTGTTCTTTCATGAAGTATTGTATTATGTATCATTTCTATTGCTCCTATATCTACTCCACGTGTTGGTTGTGACGCAATTATAAATTTATTTTCTTTTTCAAGTTCTCTTGCAACAACAACTTTTTGTTGATTCCCACCTGATAATCCTCCATATATTACATTAGCATCAACAGGTCTAATATCATATTTTTCTATCATTGCATCTATACTAGCATTAATTTTTTTATGATTAAAAAATCCATTTTTTGAATAAGGTTCAAGCACTCCTAAATAGAGATTTTCTTTAACTGTAAATTCATCAATCGTAGCTCTTTTGTGTCTATCTTCTGGTATATGAGATAATCCCTTATCTCTAATTGTTTTAGGACTATTATTTATTAACTCAAGTCCATCTACCTTATAGCTTCCATTTTTTGCTTTTCTAAGCCCTGCTAATACTTCAATTAATTCTGTTTGTCCGTTACCTTCAACACCGGCTATACCAAATATTTCTCCACTTCTTATTTCAAAACTGATATCTTTAACTTTAGAGATACCTAAATCATTTTCTGCAACTATATTTTTAACTTCAACAACTACATCTCCAATTTCAACAGGCTCTTTTTTAATATTGAAAAGTACTTGTCTACCTACCATCATATTAGCAATGCTTTCTTTTGTTGCTTCTGAAGTTTTTAATCCTCCTACATCTTTACCTCTTCTAATAACTGTAATATTATCAGAAAGGTCTAATACTTCTTGTAGTTTATGTGAAATGAAGATTATAGTTTTACCTTCTTTTATAAGGTTTCTCATAATACCGTATAATTCAACAACTTCTTGTGGTGTAAGAACAGCACTTGGTTCATCAAATATTAAAAGTTCTGCTCCTTTAAATAGGATTTTTAGAATTTCTATTCTTTGTTGAATACCAACTGATAAATCACCGACAATAGCATCTGGATCTATATTAAGTCCGTATTTTTCAGAAACTTCTTTTACATTTTTTCTTGCAGTTTCTAAATCAAAGAAAATTCCATTTTTTCTTGGTTCAAATCCTAGAACCATATTTTCAGCAACTGTTAAAGTTTCAACCAACATAAAATGTTGATAAACCATTCCAATTCCTAAATGTGCTGCAACTGATGGTGATGATATATCAACTTTATTACCTTTATAGTATATTTCACCTGAGGTTAGGTCATATAATCCGTTTAGGATTTTCATAAGTGTTGATTTCCCAGCACCATTTTCACCTACAATAGCGTGAATTTCACCAGGTCTAATTTTAAGGTTAATGTCATCATTTGCGACTATTTTACCGTTAAAAAATTCTTTTCTTATATTTCTCATTTCCAAAATATAGTCACTCATTAAAATTTCCTCCAAAAATTTTATATTACTTATATATTATACCAATATTTATCACATTTTCAAAATTTTTTGTCTAAAAATCTTCATAATTTCTCCAGCAAATTTATGGCAACACTTTCAGGTAATATTTCTTTTAGCTCATCAATACTAGCTTTTTTTATATTTGAAATTGTACCAAACTTATTTAATAATGTTTTTTTTCTAACTTTACCTATCCCGGAAATTTCATCCAATAAACTTTTATTATTTCTCTCTGATCTTAATTTTTTGTGATAAGTTATAGCAAATCTATGTACTTCATCTTGAAATGATGTTATTAAATTGAATAAATTTTTATGAATTTTCAAATTAATTATATTATTTTCATCACAAAGACCAAAAGTCCTGTGTTTATTGTCTTTATACATACCAAAGACAGCTATATTTATATTTTCGTTTAATAAAAATTTCTTTATTGTATTGACATGAGCTTTACCTCCATCTAATAATATTAAATCAGGTAAATCTTTATATTTTATTCTTCGCTTTATTACTTCTTTCATACTACCATAATCATCTTGACCTATAATTGTTTTTATTTTATATTTTTTATATAATTTTGGTTCTTTTACTCCATTTATAAATACAACTTGAGAACCTACATTATCATTACCACTAATATTAGAAATATCATAACATTCAATTTTATTTGGAATTTTATCAAGTTTTAATATTTCTTTAAGTTCAATTAAATTTTTAAACATATTTTCTTTTTTATTATAGTAATTTTCTTGTTCACTTACTAAATTTAAATTCCCTAATTTAAGTAAGTCATATGTTCTACTTTTTTTGCTTGGAAAAATAAGTTTTACTTTATATTTTTTTTCATTTAAAAACCAATTTTCAATAATTTCTTTTTTATCTTTATATTCTGCACTTAATACTATTATTTTAGGAGGCGTAAATTTATCATAATATGCAGTTATAAGCCTATCTAAAATATCAGTATCATCAATAATATTTTTTATAACATTAAATGTCTTATTTATTATTTTTCCTTTTCTCACACTTATGATACATAAAAAGATATTATCTTGGATATGATTTAATACAAAAATATCTTCATCATATTCTCTTACAGCTTCAGTTATTTGAATTTCTATTAATTTTTGTAGTGTTTTTAATCTTTCCCTTTCAATAATGGCTTTTTCAAATTCAAAAGACTCACTGTAATTATTCATTTTATTTTCAATTTCTTTTAATATGCCTGTATCTTTGTTTTCCAAAAATTTCACTAATTTTTTTGTGTTTTCTATATATGTATTTATAGTATCCTCATCTTTATACATACAAGGTGCATTACACAAATTTATATGATATTTTAAACAAGGTTTTAAGTTATTTTTATAAACATTTATATTGCAATCCCTAATATTAAAAACTTTCATTAACATATTAACAGCACTTTTCATATTAGTATTTGGATAAGGTCCAAAATAATATGCTTTATCACTATTATTATCTGAAACATTTCTTACTACCGATATCTTAGGATATAGCTCTTTTGTTATCTTTATATAAGGATATGTTTTTTGATCTTTTAAAAGTATATTATATTTTGGTTTATGCTTTTTTATTAAATTATTTTCTAAAATAAGTGCTTCTATTTCAGAATTGCATAAAAAAAAATCAATAGTAGTAATATTTTTTACTAATTCCGTTGTCTTTAAATTTTGTGTCTTATTAAAATATGAACTAACTCTTTTTTTTAGGTTTTTGGCTTTTCCTATATATATTATTTTGTCATATTTATTTTTCATAATATAAACACCTGCATTTGCAGGTATATGTTTTAAGTCTATAGACATTTTTTATTTCCAACTTCTCTATGATTTTTATTTATTTTATTATTAAATTTTATACTCAATTCTTTTTTTAAACGGTTAATAAAACTAACCGATCTATGTTGTCCTCCACTACAACCAACAGCTATCTTTAAATATGCTTTACCTTCTTTTTCATATTCAGGTATTAAATATGTAATCATGTTATAAAGCATCGCATAATATACTTCGCTTTCATTAAAGCTCATAACATAATCATAAACTTCACTATCATTTCCGGTTTTATGTCTTAATTCTTTCACATAATATGGATTAGGTAAAAACCTAACATCAAATACTAAATGTGCATCAAGAGGTATTCCATTTTTAAATCCAAATGATATTAAAGAAATATCAAGTTTTGTATCTCCAGCTTCAAGTTCAGTTTCTAATTGCTTAACATCAAGTTTACTAGTATCTATAATTTGATGTGCATATTGTTTAAAACATGAAATTAATTTTCTTTCAGCTTCAATATTATCTATAAGTCCCTCATATTTATTAAGCGGATGTTTTCTTCTTGAAAGTTCATATCTACTAAGTAAAACATCTGTTCTTGCATCTAAATATATAAGTCTATACTTTATTTTATATTTATTTAATATATCCAATTGGTTTATAAAATCAGTTATAACATTAGCATCTCTTATATCAACTACAACTGCAATTTTTTCTCTTTTTTCAGCACTTTGATATATATCTTGAATATATTTAAATAAAGCCATTGGATAATTATCAATACAAAAATATCCTCTGTCTTCATAAATATTTAAAGCCTGTGTTTTTCCAGCTCCACTCATACCTGTTACTATTATTAATTCTTTCATATAACCACCAAATTTATTGTATCATAATTATTATAAAAATGATATAATAAATAAGGTGATAAAAAATGTTTAAGCGATTTATTTTATCTTTATTATTTATACTATCTGTTGTAAGCTATTCATCAAGTTTACAAATACCTACTAACTTACTTAATACTGGAATATCATTTATTATGCCTATTGAAAAAAATTATGCATTAAAAGGAAAGCTAGTAATTCAAAATCCTAATATTGAAATAAAAGATAATCAACTATATCTTACAGTAGATTATGAAAATCAAGTTATAGGTAAACATGCTACTGGTAAAATGATACTTAAGTCAAATTTAAATTATGATAAAAATAGTACAAATTTATACTTAAAAGATTTAAGCATAGAATCATTTTCAGCAAATAACTCTAATTTTAACCCTGAATCTAATTTTTTTAGCAGAATGGTATTAAAAGGAATTTATAAAAAAATAGAATCTAAGCCAATATTTATTTTAAGTGAATATGCTCTAACAAAATTAATTAGTGTAAAAGATATAAAGATTATAAATGATAAAATTATGGTAATATTTTAAAAAACGAGAGAACAAATTTTCTCTCGTTTTTATTTTAATCGTTTATATATAGATTTTTTTCATCATATTCTTTCTTTTTCATAAAGAATGCTACTAATCCAATTAAAGCAACTATTACAGCTACACCAAATCCTGTTCCAGCTATAACTGTTTGCGAAACACCTTTAAAGAATCTTACAAATCCTTCAGGAGCTATAACTATATAATCTATTGAAACTAAAGTCATAAATACAGCTGGTAATAAAGTAATCCAATAATTTCTATTACGTTTTAATAACCATGCTGATGCAGACCATAACCCAATCATAGCTAATGTTTGGTTAGACCAAGCAAAATATCTCCATATAATATTAAAGTCTACTTGTGATAAGTATGCTCCAATTGCAAATAACGGTATTGCTATCATCAATCTATTTTTAATAGGTTTTTGATCTATTTTAAATATATCAGCTATTGTCATTCTAGCACTTCTAAATGCTGTATCTCCTGAAGTTATAGGTGCTGCAACAACTCCTAATACCGCTAAAACTGCTCCAACTTTACCAAGTGTTATTCTTGCCACTTCATTAACAACTACAGGTGCTTTTCCAACTTCTTTTAATCCAACTAATTGACTAACAAGACCTAATTCACCATTGTGTGGGAATAATGTCATTGCAGCTGCTGCCCATATAATTGCAACTATTCCTTCTCCTATCATAGCTGCATAGAAAACTTTTCTACCATCAGCTTCTGATTTTATACATCTACCAATTATTGGTGATTGTGTTGCGTGGAATCCGCTTATTGCTCCACATGCTATTGATATAAATAGGAATGGGAATAATGCTAATTTAGAGTGATAATTTAGTTTTGTAAATAATTCTGTTATTTCAGGCGTTTTATATACTCCAGCTATATTTCCATAAATTATTGATATTGATATCCCCACAGCCATGAAAAATAATGCAACTCCAAAAATTGGATAAATTCTACCGATTAATTTGTCAACTGGTAATAAAGTTGCAAGAATATAATATGTTATTATAATAACTAATAAATAATTATATGAAAACTTAGTTAAAGTATGTAATATTTGTGCAGGTGATGTTAAAAATACAACTCCAACCAACACCAATAAAACTATCGAGAAAACACGCATACCTTGTTTTGCAAAATCACCTAGATTTTCTCCAACTAATTCTCCTACAGTAGCTCCATTACTTCTTACTGAAAGCATTCCACTAAAGAAATCATGAACCGCTCCTGCAAAAATACATCCAAATATTATCCATAAAAATGCCATGGGTCCGAATAATGCCCCTGCAATAGCTCCGAATATAGGACCAGTTCCAACAACGTTTAAAAATTGAATAAATAATGATTTGAACGTTCCTAGAGGTACATAGTCTACTCCGTCCGGTCTAGTAATTGCCGGTGTAGGTCTACTTGGATCTGAACCGAATACTTTTTCAACATATTTACCATATGTAAAGTAACCCACAACTAAGATGATCAACGCTAATATAAAACTATACATATATAGTCCTCCTTAAGTAAATTATATCTATATAGTATAACTTTATTTTAAAAATATGCAAGTAATTGAATAAAAAAATAAAGCAAATAATTTTAATATTACATTTTATTTGCTTTATTCTTATTTATATAATTTCTGATAATATTTTTTTTGCATCGGTTCCAATAACTATATGAATATCTTTATCCAATATTAAAACATCCTTAGAAATTGTTGATAAAATTTTTTCTTTATCAATTTTGCTCATATCAAATAAATTAACTCTTAATTTTGTCATACAAGAACTTATATCTTCAATATTGTCTCTACCTCCAAGTGCTTCAACTATTATATCTGAATCTCTTTTTGATGCCATAGATTTTAACGATTTAGCAACTTCTTTTGCAGTTACCCCAATCGGTATATGAACATCATTATCAAATATTAATACATCTTTAACACCTGATGATAGTATCACATTTCTTGCTACTTTATTACTGTCTTTTATTCTTATTCTAAGTTTAGTCATACAGTTATCTATTAGATCTATATTATTTACTCCACCTAAACCTGATATTATGTTTTCTAATTTAAGCATTTGTAACCTCAATTATAATTTTTTTAATTCATCTGCAACAAATTGTACTTGTGGTCCTATTATAACTTGAACAGAATGTTCATCTATAACTACTGTATTTATTGCACCTGAAGATTTTATTACATCTTTATTTATTAAATTAACATCTTTAACTTCAAGTCTTAATCTAGTTATACAATTATCTATTGATGTTAAATTTTCTTTTCCACCTAATCCTATTAAGATTACTTTTGCCATTTCAACAAATTTTGCTTTTTTATCATTTCTACCTAATATTTCATCAAGTTGACTGTTGTCTATTTCTCCATCAGTACGTCCTGGTGTTTTAATATCAAATGTTTTAATCATAGTAACAAATACTACGAAGTATACTACTGCTACAATTATTCCAATTGGTATTAATAATAAAGTATTGTTTGCATTTGGATTTCTTAAAGATATTACATAGTCAATTAACCCTGCACTGAAAGCAAAACCAGCAGTGTATTTAAGCATTGCCACTACCGCAACTGTTATACCTGTTAAAGCTGCATGTGCTACATATAAAGCTGGAGCTACAAACATAAATGAAAATTCTAATGGTTCTGTAACACCTGTAAAAAATGATGTAAATCCTGCTGCAAGCATTAATGATCCTATAACTTTCTTTTGTTCAGGTTTTGCAGTAAAGTACATAGCTAACCCTGCTGCCGGTAACCCAAACATCATAACAGGAAAAAATCCTGCTTGATACATACCTACAACATATTTTCCTTGAAGTACTAATGGAATATTTTCATAAGCACTTTCAACTGGAGAAAGCCATCTACCAATATCATTTATACCTGCAATATCAAACCAAAATACTGAATTTAATGTATGATGTAACCCTAATGGTATTAGTAATCTATTGAAAAATCCATATAGTCCTGCACCTACTGCACCTAATCCCATTATTAATTTACCAAATTCAACTAATACTGTATAAATTGTTGGCCATATAAAGAATAAAACTCCTGAAACAACTAACATACATGCTGCCGTTAAAATAGGAACAAATCTTTTACCTGAAAAGAATGCTAAAAATTCAGGCAATTGAATATCATGGAAATAATTATAAACAGTTGCTGCTACTATACCTGAAATTATACCAATAAATTGGTTATTAATTTTTCCAAATGCAGGATTAACTTCTTCAGTAGCTATACGCATTAATTGAGAAACTGATGCAGTTGACAATACTGTTGTAACTACTAAAAATGCAACTAATCCTGAAAGTGCTGCTGAACCGTCTCTATCCTTAGACATTCCAAGTGCTACTCCTATAGCAAATAATATAGACATATTATCTACTATAGCTCCACCTGATTTAATCAAAAATGCAGCTAGCTGACTTTGAGCTCCTGATCCTGATGTACTTATTGCATATCCAACACCTAATATTAAGGAAGCTGCGGGTAAAATTGCAATCGGCAACATAAGTGATCTACCGATTCTTTGTAAATACTTCATCATAATATGATTCACCTCTTAAAATATAATTTTCTATCTATAGTATACCCTATTTATGTAAATCTGATTATTTATAAATAAAATTTATAATAAATTTATTAACTTTACAATTTTAAAGGCATAGTTAGGTAAATGCTATTACTACTTCTGTCCTCTTCTTTAAGCAATACAGCAGATACTTCATCAGATAAATTTATTTCCAATATTTTAGAGTTTCTTACAGTACTTAAATAATCAATTAAAAATTTAACATTTAAATATATTTTTATGTCATCACAATCTTTATTGATTAACACGTTTTCAGAAACTACCGCTGTGTCATTATTTCCATTTATTGTTAATTTATCTGCTGAAAATATAAACTCAGCAACATCTTTTCTTTCTTTTTTATCTCTAACAAATAACTGAACTAAATCTAATTTTTTATGAAAATCTGTTTTGCTTATTTCTATTTTTTTATCTGTTTTAACATTATTTAATATTGTTTTATAATCAGGAAATTGTAATTCCACAACTTTAGTTAATATTTCAATATCATCAAGTTTAAATAAAACTTTTGTTCCATCAGATTTTAATACTAAATTGTCATTGTTGCTTTCTCTTAATACTTTAATTAAACTTTGAATAGTTCTAAGAGGTAAATTTACACTAATATTTTCATCAGTTACGTTTTCATTCATTTCGACTTCTCTATACATTAAACGATATGAATCAGTAGCAACAAGTTTTAATACATTTCCTACAACATCAAACTTAATACAGTTAATTGTAGTTTTTGTTATATCTGTTGAAGCTGCAAATTGTGTATTTTCAATATTTTCCAATAATAATTTTTTATCAAATATATATTCAACACCATTACTTATATATGCTTCAATTGGCTTTTTGTATTCTATTAAAGTATATTTAGCGTTACTATCTCCATTTTTTATCTCAATTTGAGCATTTTTTTCAATAATATCTATAAATTCTTGATCTATCTTTTTTAAATATTCTTCAATTAATTTATATTTGATTATTATATTTCCTTCTTCTATAATAGAGGCTTCACATTCACTTTTTATGAAAATATTTTGACCTATACCTTTAAATATAAGTTTATTTTCAGCAGTTTCAATGTATATTCCAGTATTACGACTATCTGTTTTGTCATCTTCAATGGCATTTTCAACTATTCTAATTGACCTTAATATATCTTTAGTTTTTACTCTAATATTTAACATATATTCCCAGCTCCTTTTAATATATATCTCTATAATTTTCAAAATGTCTTTTTAATTTTGTCACAGCTTTCTTCTCTATTTGCCTAACTCTTTCTCTGGTAATATTTAGTATGGTGC
Source organism: Caviibacter abscessus (assembly GCF_001517835.1). Taxonomy (NCBI): domain Bacteria; kingdom Fusobacteriati; phylum Fusobacteriota; class Fusobacteriia; order Fusobacteriales; family Leptotrichiaceae; genus Caviibacter; species Caviibacter abscessus. Next base: position 6,803 of record NZ_LOQG01000001.1, on the reverse strand, counting down.
CTATATCTTTTAATGTATGAATTTTCGAGTTATATAATCCATATCTTAATTCTAAAATTTCTCTTTCTCTTGTAGTTAGAACTTTTTCAAGCAAATCTTTCATTTCCATAAGTTGCTCTTCTTTGATTATTAGCTCTTCTATGTTATCATCCTTACCTATAACATCTTCTAAGAAAATATTATCTCCTATAGTTTCATTAAAAGATAATACATCTTGAAATTCATTAATAAGTAAAATAACTTTACTAGGTTTTAAGTTTAACTGCTCCGCTATATATTCAACACTTGGATGTTCTCCATGTTTATGGTTATATTCATTTACTAATTTATTAACTTTTGCTAATTGTTCATGTTTATATGATGGTATTCTTATATCTCTGCCTATGTTAATTATTGCCTTTTTTATTGCTTGTTTTATCCACCATACAGCATAAGTACTAAATCTATGTCCTTTTGTATAATCAAATTTATCTATAGCTTTTAATAAACCTAAATTCCCCTCACTAATTAAATCAATAAGCGGTAATCCATTTCCAAGTGATTTTTTAGCAACAGATATAACTAATCTTAAATTTGCAAGAACTAACCTATTTTTTGCTTCTTCATCTTTGTATTCTCTAATTCTTCTTAATAAATCTAATTCTTCATCTTTGTCAAGTAATTCATTTGCACTTAAATCAGATAAATATAATGAAATTAGATTCATCTCATTTTTTTCTTCCATTATCAAACTCCTAAAATTCGGATCTTAAATTTCTATTCATAAGTGTTTTTGTTATAGTATCAGTAGATTTATTCTCATATAATATAGAATAAAGTTCCATAAATATAGGAGCTCTTAAATTATTCATTTGTATAATATCGTGTAAAGCTTTTATTGTTGTAGCTCCTTCTGAAACCATTTTTAAATCAGATAAAATCTCATCTAATTGTTTTCCTTTTCCTAACTGTTCTCCAAGAAATCTGTTTCTACTGTGCTTGCTCGTACAAGTTACAACAAGATCTCCAAATCCTGTTAATCCCATAAATGTCTTTTCATCTGCTCCAAAAAATTTAGAAATTATAGCCATTTCATTTATGCCTCTTGTCATAATTGCAGCCTTTGTATTATCTCCATAACCTAATCCATCAGAAATACCTGCAACTATAGCAAGACAATTTTTTAATGCTCCTGCAAGTTCTGAACCTATTACATCAGTTCCTGTATAAACTCTTAAATATTCGGTATTAAATATATGTTGAACTACTTTTGCAATTTCTTCATTATTTGAAACTGCAACTATAGCAGATGGCATATTTTTCACCACTTCTTCTGCATGAGTAGGTCCTGCAAGTAACACATAACTATATTTTTTCTCTTTTATTTCCTCCTCAATTATTTGAGAAATTCTTTTTAAAGTTCCAATTTCTAAACCTTTTGCAACATTAACTATAATTTTATTTTCATTTAATTTACACAAATTTCTTACAATTTTACGAATAAATTGTGTCGGAGTTGCAAGTAATATGATATCTGATTCCAATGCTTTATCATTGTAGTCATCAATTATTTCAATATTTTCATTAAATTTAATTCCAGGTAAAAAATTTTTATTCTCTCTGTCATTTCTAAGTTGTTCTCTGTAAGCTTCGTTGTATTCCCATATAAAACATTTATGTCCTTTGTTTGATAAGAGTATTGAAAGTGCAGTTCCCCAACTTCCGCCACCTATGACTAATATTTTTTTCATATACACCTCGCTAATTTTTATCTGCTTTATCTTTAAATTTTGCTTCAGTTCCATTTAAAAGATTTAATATATTTGATTTGTGTCTATAAATAACTAATAATCCAATAAACATCGCAAATACTGTATAAAATATATTATGATTAAATATATGTACAAATATAAATAAAAGCGATGCAGCTGTCATTGATGCTACTGAAACATATCCTGTTATTAATACAATTAGTATAAATATAACAATTAATACTAATACAGATTTAAATGATAAAATAATAAACACACCTAAACTTGTTGCTACTGCTTTACCACCTTTAAATTTTAAAAATATTGAATAGCTATGTCCTATAATACTTCCCATTGATACTAGAATATGTAAAATATAATTTTGTGGATAAAGTTTAATTGCAATATATACAGGTATTAATCCTTTCGACACATCTAATATTAATGTCATTACACCATAACCATATCCTAAAACTCTTGCTGCATTAGTTGATCCTATATTTCCACTTCCGTATTCCCTAATGTCCATTCTTTTAAAAAGTTTACCTATCCATAAAGCATTTGGTATACTACCTAAAACATATGAAAATATTATTAAAAAATATCCTAACATTTATTTCCTTTCTATAAGTGCGACTGTTTCTATATGATGAGTGTTTGAAAACATATCAACTGCCGACATTTTTGTAAGTTTATATCCGTTTTCAGTCAAATAATTCAAATCTCTTGCAAAAGTTGAAGGTTCGCAAGAAATATATACAATTTTATTTATTTTATTTTTTATAACACTTTTTAACGCTTTTATATCAACACCTTTTCTTGGTGGATCAAATACTATATGAGTTACATTTTCTTTTAACATTACTTTATCTATTTTATGTTCAACCTTACCAGTAACAAATTCAATGTTTGATATATTATTTTCCCTGGCAGTTATATTTGCTGCAACACTTGCATTTTCAACAGATTCAATACATATTACTTTTTTTGAATTTTTTGATAATAGCATTCCTATTGTTCCTGTACCTGAGAATGCATCAATTACACAGTTTGTTGTCTCTCCTAAATATTCAATTGCTTTTGAATACAGTTTTTTTACCTGTGTAATATTAACTTGAAAAAAACTGTCTAAATGTATTTTAAAATTTAAATCAAATATATTTTCACTAATATATTCATTTCCGGCAATTAATATATTTTCATCACCTAATATTACATTATTTTCAATATTTTTAACTGATATATATACTGATTTGACTTCCTCATACATATCATATACATCTTGAAGTATTTTTTTTAACTTAGAAAGCCTTGTTTTTTTAGTTACAACTATACCAATCATAACATCATCTTTACTGTTATTTCTTATAATTAAATGTTTTAAAAATCCACTTTTAGTAATATCGTTATATACTGTAAAATCACTTTTATTTAATAAATCACAAACAATTTTTGTAAATTTTACAGCAATTTTAGATTTTAATATGTCTTCACTTGAACTAAAAACTTTATGTGATTTTCTTTCATAAAATCCTGTTTTTATTATATTATCCTGCTTAAAAAACGGCTCTGCTATTTTATTTCTATAATTATTTATCTGTGTTGAACCTTGTATATTTTCATATATATCACTTATGTCTATTTTTGAAATATTTTGCATCATTTCTTTTAACATTTTATCCTTATATTCAAGTTGTTTTTCATATTTTAACATACCAAAATCACAACCGTTATATTCTTCAAATGTTATTTTTTCACTTTCAATTCTATCAGGTGAAGGAATTAAAATTTTCTTTATTAACGCTCTTGCATAAGTTTTTTTCACAGAAATTACTTCTACTATTAATTCATCACCTATTGCACTCATTGGTACAAAGATAATAAAGCCGTCAATATATCCTAAACCTTCCCCTCCAAACACAATTTTTTCTATTTTTACATGTATCTCTTGACCTATTCTATACATAGAAACTCCAGTGCATTTTTTAATTGTACTAACATTCCAATTCTTAAGGATAATTCATTTGCTATAAACTTATTACTATGTAATTCATGGTAAGTTTCATTTGGAGTTCCAACACCTAAACGATAAAATGAACCCGGTATTTGCTCTAAGAAAAATCCCATATCTTCAACGTCCATTCTCGTCTCTTCAATTTCTATTACTTTATCTTTTCCTAATATATCTCTAGCATTTTTACTTAAAAAATCTGTCATTTCATTATTATTTATTACAGGTGCATAACTATCTCTAATATTTATTTCTATTTTTGCACCATAACTTTCAACAAATTTTACAAGCTCACTTTTTAATATATCAACTATATATTTCTTTGTTTCTTTAGTTAGTGTTCTTATTGTACCGGTTAATTCTACATTTTCTGCAACAACATTTTCTGCAAAGCCACCATTAAATGTTCCTACAGTTATGACAGCACAATCTCTTGCGTCTATTTTTCTTGATACTATTGTTTGAAGATAATCAACAACCTTACTTCCTATAACTATACTATCTATACCTTGATATGCAAGAGCTGCATGTGATGATTTACCAATGATTTTCATTTTAAATACCGCTGATGTTGCATGTAATTTTCCATGCTTAATTCCGATACTTCCAGCTTCTATTTCAGGAGCACAATGTAAACCAAATATGGCATCCGCTTTATCCAAATTTACACCTTCATCAAGCATTCTTTTTGCTCCTCCAACTGTTTCTTCAGCAGGCTGAAAGAAAAATCTTGCTTCACCTTTCCATAGATGCTTATTTTCAACTAAGCATTTTATAACTCCAAGTTGAACACTCATATGTATATCATGTCCACAAGCATGCATAACATCTTTATTCACTGATTTAAAATCTACATTTGTTTTTTCATCTATAGGTAAAGCATCCATATCCGCTCTAAATGCTAATTTTTTTCCGCAACCATTTTCTATAAATGCAAAAAGACCTGTATCAGCTACTTTTTTATACTTAACTCCTAATTTATTTAAAAAATTTTGAATATATTTAGAAGTTTCATACTCTTTTTCACTTAACTCAGGGTATTTATGTAAATGTTTTCTTATTGATACAACCTCATCGTAATTAGATTCTACAATATCAATAATAGTTTTATTACTATTCATTAATAACTCCAATCTTTGTTACAAATCATTATCAATATTATACACTAAATTAAAATGCAAGTAAAGACTAACAGCCACTTAATATTTTTATGTTGCATTTACATTTAAATATGTTATTATATTTTTAAGAAAGAGGTTAAAAAATGAAAGATAAGAAAATAATAAATTATGAAAAAGAAATATTAAAATTAATGAAATTAAGATTATTTTTAGGATAATAAATATGAAATATGCAATTTTTTTAAATGGAGAATATCCAAAACTTAACGAATATCACTTTAATTTAATTAAAAATAGGTTTATTTATTGTTGTGATGGTGCAGCTAATACTTTAATAAAATATAATATAAAGCCTGATATAATTATAGGAGATTTTGATTCAATTGATAAAAAAGCTTGGGAATATTATAAAAATACAAAAATGTATAAGTATGACTCTGATAAAGATTATACTGATTTTGAAATTGCCCTTATCCATATATATGGAATAAATAATATTAACATAAAAAATAGATTTAATAACTGTGAAACTTATTTATCTGGTAAAGAAGATATCATTGTTTTTGGTGCAACCGGATATAGAACAGACATGACTATATCAAATTTAAAACTTTTAGAAAAAAATAAAAATATGAAGTTTATATCACACACAAATGAACTAATATATTATATAAATAATAAAAGCACAATTTATGATATGAAAAATCATATATTTTCATTAATTCCAATTACAGATATTAAAAATCTTAGCTTAAAGGGATTTAAATATAATTTAAAAAATAAAAATATTGAAAGGCAAATATCTTTAGTAAGTAATATAATTGAAAGTAATAGTGCTGAAATTGAACTAAATGGTGAAGCGTTGGTATTTATAAAAAAGTAAGAGGTGAACAACTGTCCGCCTCTTACCATTTAAATTCAAATCCTGTCTTAATATTTACATCTGTTCTCTTGTATTTAGCATTTTCAAAACTTACCGGTACATTTATACTTGATGTCCATGATATTCCTTTTATTATATTGTATTTTGCCGATACCTCTGGTGATAACACATTTTTTGCTTTTAACATATTGCTTCCAAATAATTTCAAATCATCTAGTAATATATTATCAACCATTACATATTTAAGATCTAACTTATGATTTACTCCAACTCCCATAAAGAACTTATCTATAACTTTAAAGTTATATCCTAAATGAATATCACTATTAACATTTAGACTTCTATATTGCAGATTTTCTTTTACATTTTTTATTGTTACTTCTTCTTTATTTACTTTTTTGCTTTGATCTACAGCGGTGATAACTGGATTTTCACTAAATCTATCCATTTTCCCACCTCTAGCTTCAATTATTTTTTTTATCTTTGCTTTTTTAGCTTCACCATTAACAAAGAAAACAACATTTTCATCCTTAAATTGCTCTTTTAACTCTGTATATGGTTGATTTTGTTTATCTGATTTTATTGCATAAACCTTTTCTACTGTTATTTCAGTATTTTTTTCATGACGCTCAGAAGTATATTTAATATTATTATACTCTAAATCAAGGTTTGTTCTTACATTAAATCCAACTTCATTATCATAGTCTAAATTAAGATATATTCTATATTTTTTATCAAGTAACTTATCTATTTCATTTGTTTCTTTATGATTGAAGTAGTTTTTAAGCTTTACAAAGTATACTCCTTTATCACCATTATGATTATAAAACCAACTAGTCCAACTTGAATCAAAATTTTTATCATAAGCCCATGTTATTTTTGTATTTGAACTTGTATTACCTAATGCTTTTATATCATCTTCTTTAACTTTAAATTCATCACCAAATATACTTTTTGTCTTAACTATTGCCTCACCACTTTTTGATGAAAATCCCGTTCTTATTGTTAAATTATCTGATATCTTCTCTACACTTACAAATGGTGTTAATCTATAATTT